>CAZWME010000759.1:0-3053 GCA_964634515.1 uncultured Pirellulales bacterium
GTGGAGGAAATTAACAATCTTGTCGATAACACGGAGCAGAACAAGAACAAGATCTTCAGCGGCGAAGGCACCGCTATTTCAATCTCTATAGGTAATAACTCCACTATCAATATTGACGCGATGAACCTCAGTATCAATGGTGAAGGGCTGGATTTGACAACCGACCCTGAAGCGGTTGTAACGGCGATACAAAGCAAGGTAAGTCAATCGTCCTATTACAGTGAATATCTTGGGAATCAGTTCGACAATCTTGGAGAAATGATAAATTATATTGAATTCGAGAAGTACAACGATATGGGAGTTGATGCCGAGAAGTTCGATATGGAACTGGCCGAAGAGGTGGCAGGTGCTGCAGCTACTACGACTTTGGAAGAGTTGACTGTTTTATTTGGCGCTCAGGCGAATGTAGAGCCGGAGAAAGCTTTACAACTGCTTAAAGAAGTGATAGAGCAGGCCCGGCAGAGTGATGAACCGGAAGATTGAACCTCTGCTTATGGCCAGAGATTTTTGTCGAGCCAGTCGTCTGCGAGGATAGCAAAATCTTTGAAGTCAATGCGATTATCACCGTTTAAATCGACAGGGGGGATAAGCGGCAGGTCGAAGATTCCGGTGCCGTTTGTAGCTGCGTAGGCAATCTCAGGTTGCGAGAGGGCATAGTCATAGATTTGGAAGTCATCGATTAAGCCGTCATAGCCGCCGTACCATCCTGTGCCGATTTCAAACGAGGTTATACCCAATATGGGCGAGTTTGCGCCTATGCGGCTGTCGTAGAGGGCACCGTTAAGGAAAATCTGCATTTTTCCAGTTTTGGTTTCTTTAGTGAATGCCCAGTGGTTCCAGCGGTTCGACCATTCGTTTTTGTATTTGTGTTTTCCGCTCAGGCGGCTTTCGAAAGACCATGGCGAGCCGCAGTCCCAGTTGTATTTACCGGGTGACTTCCAGCAGCCGAGGTTAATGGCTATCGAGGGATTGTAAACATTGTACTCATAGTCGGAGCAGCAGAGCGTATCAGTGTGATGGATTGAGTCGGTGCCATATTGCCAGAAGGCGATTGTTATTGCTGTTCGAGTTTTTGAAAATAAGTCGGCGGCGCCGGTGGTTTCCACAGAGTCTATGTAGCCTCCAAAGCGTATTGCCTGGCCGTGGACGCCCTCTTCATAAGTTGGGTGGCCGTGTATTTGACCGTGGGCGCTGCCGGCGCTGTCGTTGGCGTTGCCGTCGAACTTGTACCAGGCGAGGGGGGCATCCGGAGCTTCTACCGGGTAAATATTGTGGCCTTTTTCGAGCCAGTTGTATGCCAATTCCTTAAGGTCATGAAAATCAACGGTACAGTCGCCGTTGAAATCGGCGTCCGGTTTGTTCTCTTCGAGGCACCTGGAAGGATAAAGCCTGATGTCATCGAAGAATATAGTGCCGGAGCTTGAAAGTCCGGATGAGCTTCTACGAAAACCTATTGAGATGTTTTCGATGTTACTAGGATTCACGTCGAGATTTTGCAGGTCGATTCTCCATGGCTGCCATTCTTCATTGCTAAGATCGTTCGCATCGCCGTTGTATGGCATAACTGCATTGACGTCGCCATCACTCAGAGTGATATACATCTGTACCCTGGTTTCATTATCAGCCAGACCATAGAAGAACAGTTCCAGAGCTTTAACACCGGCGTGGATCCAGTCCTGGGCCGGAGTGAATGTGGTTGTTACTCCTGAGTCAAAAACGGTCTCATAATAGTAATAGTAGCGAAATGCCATGGCCTGCCGGGAGCTTTTAACTGGCTTAGGTTTCTTTGACAGAGAGATACTCGCCTGATTGATTTGTGTCCATGTGTCAGATAGTGTAGAAGTATCGTAGGACTCGAAGTTGTCTATGACAAGATGATCGGCTGTCGTGAATTTCCAGATGTTGCCCATCCAGGGGCTGTTAGCGTCGTTATCGTTGATTTGGTCGATACGCCAATAGTAAGTTTTTTCCAATTGAAGTGCAGGGGGGGTAAAGCTGTTGGCATTCTGCGGCTGGTTTGGTTTATTTACAGGGGCTGCGTTTTCATCCACATCGGTAGGAGCGGTTCCGAAATAGACAGTATGTTTTTGTGCTGAGCTTCCGGGCGACCATTTCAGGAGCGTATCTAAGGGGACATTTTTGGCGCCATCGGCAGGGTTTGGATTACAGGCTGCGAAGCCGCAGTCGGGATTAATCCGCGCACGAACGTTGGCTAAATCAAAGCCTGGAGAGCCGCCTCTGAAGTCTAATCCAACAATACGTATCGCAGATGGTACGAATGGAAATGAAATACCGGCGATGTCTAAACCGAGTTCGCTTTGTTCGTACAAGCCGATATCGGGAACAAAAGCGTAGCCGAGTAAATACTCCCGGTCGAAACCGTCCGTTATGAAAACAAGTGCTTGTTCGTTAACCGCGTCACATTCAATGAGGAATATGTCATCGCCCTGTCCGTCGATAAGCCGACCGCGATACTTGAACTCGAGCCAGTGGTCCGAGGGTATTGTTACTCCCGACAGATTTGAAGGAGGAGGGCCGATGAGCAACTGCTCCGGCGCTACCGGTACCGGCCAGAGCCCGTTAACATCCATGCCTTTCCAGCCATCATCGTCGGGATTATAGACATCGAGCAGATAATATGGATATTCGAACGGTGCTTCCTGAGCTAATGCCCCACCGACAAGTGCCGGAATTAAGCATAAAACAAATGAATTTATTAAGCAGGCTTTTTTCATTCTTACCCTCGGAGCCCAACCTCAGAGCCGGCTGATGAAATATAAAGGCAGATATTAGCTTCCTGATAAAATTCTATCATTTCAGTGCTCATAATGCAAGAGGAAATCACACCTACGGATTACAGTAGGATGTACACAGACTTCAGGTGAACGGGAAAAAACTTGATATATTATAAATTGCTGATAAACTTTCGCCAATTCATGATGTATGCTTCTTTTTTACTTTGCGGCAGGTGAGAATATTATCCTGCAGCGAAATGGAAATATTCGAGAGATAATTGGGGATACGAGAGTATCCGAATAAGAAGGGATAGTAGT
>CAZWME010000760.1:0-349 GCA_964634515.1 uncultured Pirellulales bacterium
AAATCAAGGAGGAAAGAAAGTGGAAAACGAACTTATCGTCTGTATTAACAACGGCGGCAGTGGAGACAACTTCATCATAGGACACCGAGACGATGGCAGCATCCTGGTCAATGATAAAGTTAAGCCTGAAGAATCTCTGCCAGCCAACGTGATGGAGCAATTACCTATACGGCTTGAAACTTTTCGTCAATGGTGGGCACAACAAACCAAATTGACTCAAAATGGCAATGTTTGTGCTGTTGTTTCCCGTGGACCGACTCTTAAGCCAGATATAAATGGCCAGCCTAATGATTTTGGGATCTATGAAATTACTCCCAATGTTATTGAGGCCATCAACGGTAATCACCTT
>CAZWME010000760.1:359-3053 GCA_964634515.1 uncultured Pirellulales bacterium
CGCTTCTCAACTAGGTCCTCTTATTGCTTCCGAATTCGCTACCAAACACAATGCCTCAGCAATTTTTGTTGATCCAATCTCTAGACAACGCCTACCGGCAAGCTGGGAAATTACCGGCATTCCTGAAATCAAACGCCGGCCCTTGGGTCACTGGCTCAATATTCATTACGTGCTTCACTTTTTATACGGTGTGAGCTGGGAAGACCACAATATCGTTGTGTGTCACTTTGGCACTGGGTTTATAATTGCCGCTTTTGCTAAAGGAAAGCTGGTCAATGTGAACGATGCTAACGCTGGTGGTCCTTTCTCTGATACCAGAGCTGGTGAAGAACCGTCTGAACCATTTATGGATTGGGTAGCAGCCCAACTCAAAAGCGGAAAATCCCTACAAGACATTAAGGATTTTATGCAGGCCGGCTGCGGTTTAAAAGGTCTTTTGGGAGTAAAAGATCTCAAAGGCACTCTAATACTTATTGATCAAGACGACAAAAAGGCACTGCTTGTTTACGAAAGCATGGTCGCCAGAATTGCTGAAGAAATTGTCAAGAGATGCTCAAACCTGTGGACTACCGATGGTGGTACAGTTGACAAAATTATCTTCACCGGTGGTATGGCCAATTCAGCCAAGTTCATCGATGATATTAAACGCTCAATCCTCCGGCTTTTTGTTAGTGATTTTGACCCTGCTAAAGAAATCATGGACAACAAGGTGAGCGTATTAGCAGGCAGTTTCGAAGCCCAGGCCATGATCAATGCTGCTCGCCGTGTTCTGAACAGTGGTGAAGTACCAATTAAATACGGCCCCCTCCCCTCCTAATGCACTTTCCAAAATCAATAATTAGGCGATTCCAAACCTTACGAATCGCCTTTTTTATTTGACAACAGAAATATATGTTTGCTAAGGTAACTTAATATTTAGAAACCAAAAACGTTCATTTACACACAGTAAGGAGGCATAATTATGCCAAATGACGGACGTATTAAAATCAGGCGTGCTCTGATTTCTGTCTCAGACAAGACTGGTCTGGAGCAACTCGCCCAAGACCTCCACGCTCTTGAGATTGAAATCATCTCTACCGGCGGCACCCTCACGGCCATCCAGGCCGCAGATGTACCGGCAATAGGAATCTCGGACTACACCGGATCGCCGGAAATCTTGAATGGTCGTGTCAAAACACTGCATCCAAAAGTGCATGCGGGTATTCTGTACAAACGTGACAACGATGACCATGTCGGCGAACTTACGCTCGTCAATGCCAACAGCATTGATCTCGTTATCGTCAATCTATACCCTTTCCAGCAAACGGTTGCCACACCAGGTGCAAAACGCGATGAAATCATCGAGAACATCGATATCGGCGGGCCGACGCTCATCCGCGGAGCGGCCAAGAACGCTGATTTCGTGACTGTGGTAACATCACCGACTGACTACGCCGAACTGGTCAGGCAACTGCAGGAAAACGACTGTACGACAGATCTCGAATTCCGGCAAAATTGCGCGCAGAAAGCGTTTTTCATGACCGCTGTCTATGATATCGCTATAGCCGAATATCTCGGTAACGGCCGGTATGCTGGTTTCATCGGCGAGCTGGTAAGAAAGCACCGCTATGGTGAGAATCCATATCAGTTCCCTTCCGGCCTGTATACGCTGCACTCTGATGACCCGCTTGCGCTGAACCAATTTACACAGGCAGAAGGCGGAGATCCCGGATATGTGAATGATACTGACCTTGACCGTTTACTGCAGACACTGACGCACATTGCCGCGACATTCAAGGAAAACGGCCGTAAGTTCAGATATTACGCGGTCGGTGTCAAACATGGCAATGCCTGCGGAGCATCATTCGGTAATGATAAGCTCACGGTCCTGCGGAATATGATCAGGGGAAATCCGCGCGCTATCTGGGGCGGCATGATTATCACGAACTTCACGATCAATGCTGCTGAAGCTAGAATTCTCCGGATGTACATGGTTAATAAGAAAAAACGCATTCTCGACGGTGTATTTGCTCCGAAGATTACATCTGAAGCGATCGCTATCTTGAAGCGGCCGAAAGGCGCCTGCAAAATGCTGGTCAATCCGGCACTTTCTACACCCGAACTCGACACTGCCCGCTGGTTCCGTCGGGTTCGCGGTGGATTCCTATTACAGCCAAACTTCACGTACATCTTCCGGTTTGACAATAAATCTGTCGAACGTTTTGGCAAACTCAGCCGTGCGCAAAAGGACAACCTCCTGCTTGCCGCAGCAATATGCCAGACCAGCAACTCCAACACAACCACGCTCGTGATGAGACGTATGCTGATTGGCAATGGTATGACGCGACCTGACCGGTGTGACGCGACAACGCTATCGGTTACTAACGCGCGCGAACAAGGACATGATCCCGAAGGCGCAGTCGCCGTGACCGACAGCTTTTTCCCGTTTGATGACGGACCTCGCGTTCTCATCAAAGCTGGCATTTCAGCGATTCTAACCGTATTCGGCTCTCTTGGCGACGCTATCGTCAAAAAAACCATTACCGAAGCGGGTATCACGCTCATCTGGCTGCCGGTTTACGAAGGACGTATGTTCTTTGGCCACTAATCTGCACATTATAAAGGCGACCTAATGTTGGGCCGCCTTTTTTATTACAAATTTTTTATTCCAACATTCTTACTTGTCCCGTTGGAGCGTAGCGGATAACGGGAAGA
>CAZWME010000761.1:0-3043 GCA_964634515.1 uncultured Pirellulales bacterium
CTGATTCGCTCTCCGGCATTATTCAAGCTGCCTGTGTATTGGCCGGCTATGTTAATCCTATGGCCGTATCTGGTCTCGAAGGCTTCGCGGTCCTGAACGACTATTACATATTCGTTAGACGCAAGTTCCATATTTGGGAAGGTAAAATCAATGCCGTTTGTGAATTTGACCAGATTCAGATTAATCTTTTCGCCCCCGATGTTCTGAAGCTCGATGTATTCGGTATTTGGGTCATATGGATTATACATAATCTCCGTGACGCGAAGGTTGTTAGTTAATGGGCCGATTGCGAAAGTTGCTTCGGTAAGAGCGCTCCATGAACGGCCGTTCAATATCCGGGCCTTTACTTTGGTGCTATGTCTTAAAGTGATTGGTCCGTCATACTGGAGCACACCGGTTGTGATGTCACTATTGTTATTGTCGTCGCCAGAGGAGATGCTTTTTCCGGCAGCCAGCTCAGCGGAGATGAGAAACTCGGAGCTGGCGTTGGAGAAATTCAGGCCCTGGATGGCTAAAAGATTGCTACCCGTCTGAAGCTCGCTGAGGAAAGCGGAAATGTCAATGTACTCAAAGTTAAAGGCTTCGGTATTGGGCCGGTCCTGGTTGGCGGTGGAGCTTGCAGTCGGAGTGCCGAGGAAATTGCGTCTGGCAACTTCGACGCCGTTGAGATATGCGATAAAACCGTCATCGTAACGAATGTTCAGAGTCAGTGAGTCATAACCGCTCTGGCGGGCAGTGAGAGTAAATGGGATGCGGATGTAACAGGCGGTATTCTTATCATACATCTGTTCTTCAAGGTCAAGCGTGATGAGGTGCGAATAATTTGAATTTCTGTCGTAGCCAATACCACCCGGACCTCCAACAGAGGCCAGCCATCGGGAGTCGTTAAACACTCCGGGCTCTTTCCAAATGTCGCTGGTTGAGCGTGATGAAACGAAGACTTGCTTATCGTCATTCTCATAAACAAGGGTATTGGTGTTGGTGTCCTGCTGGGGTATTCCCTGGAATCGCGGGTCGCAGCCGTCGAGAGTATAATAAAGGGTATTAAATCTGCCCGTACTTGTTATTGTCAGTGTGTCGGAGGCTGAAATATGACCGCCGTGCTGGTCAAGATTGTTTATTTTGAATGTTGGGCCGGCAACAGTAAACAGGCCTTCCTTAATACAGGCGCCCAAAAAGATGTCAAGCCGATTCGGAACCCACGTATCGATAACGTACGTATTCATATTGGGAATAACACCCGACATCTGATCTTGAAGTTCTAAGAAGCGACGATTAATGTTATCTGCCGATAGTGCACCGTTGTTGTAGAAATGTTTATTTATTCGGTCGGCGAAGATTTGTCTGAAGTTGTTGTTGGCCTTGAGGGCGCGATATAAATAACCGTTGGCGTTTCCCTGAGAATTGAGACTGTCAAAAAAAACGGTATTGAGCCTGTCGGAATACATTCCGCCTTCTATGTCCCAGATGAAAAATCTCCACTTTCCCTCTTCGGAGCGTTCGCTTGCGGCAGACCAGTTGTTTTGCGGCCAGTCCCAGTTGCCCGACCAGAGCTGGAGCATGAGATAATCCGCGAATGCGGGGATATCGAGACGCTCGCTGACATATTGATAATGTATGTCATTGGCAAGGTTGTTGTTGCGGGCGTAATTAATCAGCTCATTAAATGACTCGGCATCCCCGTCACGGACTCCGTTCATTGTCATGATGTCCCAGTCTTTGTCGCTTTTGTACCATTGCCGGCAGAATTCGTCTTTGATATGTTCACACGGATTGAAAAATCCTTTGTACTGGCCGTTAATGAACAGGTTTGCGTTGGTACCGACGCTGGCGACATTGCCCATGTCCTTGTGAAGGCGTCTTTGCAGCTCGTCCTTGATGAAAGGATTGGTCCTGTCGTTATGGCCTCCGCGAAGCACAATACTCTTGAATTCCTGGACTTCAAAAGGAAACAGAGGATAATTAAGCCGACTGTCACCGTACCTGCTGCGGAAGTAAAGCCTGAGACTGAATTTGGAGTTCCCGCTCCATTGGCCGTCGCTGCGGGTATAGCGCGGTCGCATATAGTTGCTTCCGTGTACACGCAGGCCGCAGTCAATCTGAAGGTCTGGGCTGGTTTGCTGCGGGCTGCGGCCTCGACTTTGCGGCGTCATCCACTCGAAGGAGACGGGACGTTCATATGCCATTCCACGGTGCATCGGGTTGTTATGGCTGTCCGGGCCGCTGGCTGACCATTGTCCGTTGTTGACATAGCTTCCGCCTACTATGGCCATTACGCCGTCCGGTTCGTAAAAAGTTTTTCTATCATCACCGACAAGGGAAATCACCGGCAGTGACCTTTGAGCATCGCTGGCGTTCATTAAATATGTATGTGTCTTAATGTCCGAAGCCCTGTATCCCGGTTTGATTGCTTTGGCCCGCAGGCAGGTAGTTTTGTTGATGCTAATAGGCACGCTATAAATCATACCCCCCGGAGACCGCCCGCGACCGCTCGTATCGAAGTTATACGGCTCGCTGCCGTCAATGGTATAGTATATTACCGCGCCTTTGGTTTCGGTGGCGATTGTAACAAAGAATGGTGCGGTATAAAAACCACGTTTGTGGCTGAACTTCGGGGCCGCGACATCGCCTGAATATACTCCGCTGTTTTCTGCCGACGGGGTTGGAGATGAAAGGAATCGTAATTTTTCACCAGCGTCGGGATAGCGGCCGAATGAGATGTCACCATCCTGCTCGGGAAAGGCGATACTATCTATAAGAGTGCTGCCGTTGCTGCCGAACAGGGCGATTTCCTCGCCGTTGGCGCTGAGTTTGAAGTTGGCGTGCAGGCCGGTGCTCGATGTCTCGCCGTCGGCCCATATTATGAGATAGCCGCCGGCATGGATGATAGTTTCGCCCCGGCCGTCACTGTGAATCCGCCACTTGACCGGATCGTCCAGGTCGTCTGTCAGATACATACCCTCGAGATCGACCGTGTAGTTCCCGGAGTTATGAATTTCGAGCCAGTCGTCATAGTCACCCTGTGGATCGGCAAAAGAGTTGC
>CAZWME010000762.1:0-3043 GCA_964634515.1 uncultured Pirellulales bacterium
CTTTCAAAAATTCCATTACGTTTTCACGATCTTTTAATATTTGTAGAGTATTGTCAATATCTGAATGTTCGCCATGAACTAACTTGCTTCTATATTTATAAAGTTTAGCCCAAATTGTATCTTCCTTTTCTGACGGGAAATATTTATCATAGTCTAACTTACGATCAAAACGTTTTGAAAGTAAAGGGATTTTAGTTTTAATCTGGTGGGTCAATGAATCGTCAATGTTTTTATTACTTGGATTATGAGTAATTAAAGACTCAATTATAGAAAATAATCCGATAACTATTAATTCTGAGTTTCGCGGAAGTGACTTAAGTTGATTAAATTTTCTAAGAGCTCTTATAATATGTTCAAAATGCGGTTTTATTTCCTTTACTAAATTATAATTCTCACGTATTTCTCGTAACTCATCTCCAGTTACTACCTTAGCTTGTCTTTTCTCTTCGCCACTATCGAAAAAACTGAACAATGATTGCCCATACCAAATGTATCCTTCACCAGCAGCAAGTGAACTTTTTCCAAAAACAGTAAATCCCAGTTCTAAGTCATTGCGAAGTAAAGATGTCGCTGTTTCAATATAATTTATTTCAGAATTTGTTCCCTCAAATGTAATTACCCAATATCGCCATTTATTTTCAGGTAAAAGTATATGTTGATACCTAAATGAATCTGGCTTATCACCACTTTCCTTGATTACATCTAATTCATATAAAATCGGTAAAGGATAGGGTTGTAGGGAAGGTTTACACAAATTGATCAACCCCTTGATCTTTTTTATATGTAGCGAACTTGCTCTTTGAAAAAAATGGTTGGGAGCAACTTCTATAGGCAATGTTCCATCTACATCGATATTACTGAGTACAAACACAAAAGATTTCTCAAGCTGATCATTAGATATAGACGTGATTGTGTCCATACAACTAAATTTTGTTATAAACTGCTGTTTAAATTTTTCAACAGCGAACCTCAACATCTTGTCATGGTCGAACGCCAAATCTTCCGGCAGTTCTTCTATATCGAACCATTGTGCCTCGGCCGCATCATCCCCGGCCTCTACCTTCATTTGTTCTTCTTTCACAATGCCCATAAATACTATTGTAATCACTCTGCCTCTTGGGTCACGACCCAATGTGCCGAAGGTACGCATCTGCTCTAATTGCACTCCTGTCAAGCCCGTCTCTTCGGCTAATTCTCTAACAACCGCATCCTCTAATTCCTCGTCCATATTAACGAATCCGCCCGGCAACGCCCACTTGCCTTTGAATGGTTCTCTCCCGCGTTTGATAAGTAAAACCTTGATTTTGCCGCCGGAATGGGTAAAGACAGCCGCATCTGCAGTAACCATCGGCCTGGGCCAGTCATAAATATATTTGCCTTTTGTATTCATAAGGTGCGAATATCATCCGGGATACCGTGTTATTTGGAATTATCTTATGGGTTGAACGGGGATATGTCTATCGAAAAAACAGCCGCAACCATTTTGTCAAGCAGAGCCCCGACCGTAAGGGAGGGGTCTTTTCAATAATCCCGAAAGTTCCTCATCCACTCCGGCCATTCGGAAGGCTGCACACCACCTGCTATAGTCCACGTGCCGTTTATATTGAAACTTTTATGCCACTTGAACGTCCACAACTGCTTGAGCCCGATCTTTCGGACGGAGAAATCCAGAAAGATGCCGTTTAGGTACTCGCCGTGCCTATTCATACAGCAACGCTTCATCTGCAAAGCACTCACTAAATACGTTGATATATCACCATCATACTCCGGAGGCGTATCGAAATCATACGGCTTGCTCTCTACAAACGCACAGTCCAGAAACATTGGTATATTAGCCGCACCATCGACATAAGCATTACGCCAGTTATCTTTTGTGGCCTCCCGACCATGTATAAACTCAACCTCCGGCGATGGATTACAAAGCCAGTTATTCATACCATAGCTGCCGGCCTGGTCGCCCGTCTGCTCAACAGGCCCCCACGCCGCAAACGGATCATGTGCCCCTTCTTCTCTGAGTTTTACAGCAGTCGGACAAAAACGCATTTTTGCTTCATTACTATAGTAAGGTCTAAGCGGCCCTAACCAGGCATAATCCTCCCATCCGCCCGTCCTAAAATCCCCACTCCAGAAATAACCATCGTTCTCACCGGTGTACATCTCGAAGGCAACAGCCCACTGATGAAGATTGGACTGACACGCAACCGCCTTCGCCTGTTTTTTCACCCGCTGCAGTGCCGGCATCAATATCGCCAGCAATAACGCAATAATAGCAATAACCACCAGAAGCTCTATCAACGTAAATCCCTTTTGCCTGCGCATTATCCCGCGCCTTTCATATTGATGAATATTTCAATAATAACAAATTATCAATAATCGCTTATCAGTGTCAATCGTCCTTAAACCTTCTCATCCACTTAGGCCATTCGGATGGTTGAACTCCTCCGGCCTTTGTCCAGGGACCGGTTACGTTGAACTGTCGATGCCATTTAAGCTTCCACAATCCCTTAAGGGGTATCTTACTAACGGAGCCATCCAGAAATACGCTGTTTATTCCCCCGTTATGCCGGTCAATACAGACAAGCCTCATGGCCTGGACTCCCCAATCACCCCAACCATTATTCCACTCATACGCTGGAGGTTCAAAATCGAGAGGACCATCGGTATCAAGTGGAAAGACATCAACATACACACAATCCAGATACAACGGAACTCTGTTTGCACCTTTAGTATCTAATGTTCTCCATGCGTTTTCTGTTGGAAATCCCCAATAAGAATCGACTCCCGGCGCAGGACATGAGCACCATTCATTTAAGCCATAACTGCCTGTATCAAAATCAGCCCACCAATCTGATGAGCCGCCGGAATCGAAGGGTCCCCAGGCAGCAAGCGTCCCGCCGTGGCTTCGGTTCTCCATTTCACGAACAATTTTTGTGGATGGGCATAAGCGTATCTTCTTGTCCTGGTAATAGGACAGTGTGGCAACTATCCAGTAAGCTTCTTGTGCAGAAAGACTTCCACCGGCTACACTTTGTGGCAATTTGCC
>CAZWME010000763.1:0-3027 GCA_964634515.1 uncultured Pirellulales bacterium
AAATACATATACCCTTCACATTTATCGGATAACACAGAATCGGATGAAGTTGATAGAAAATAAGTCATCGAAAAATAAGCGATTTGCAAATACCGACTTTTTGTTTTATCATTCAGAAAAAGCATGATGCATACATAATTAGGATGCAAACAACATTGTTGATGAGGAAGGTAAGTTATGAATAAGCAAAACAAAAAAATATCGGAAGGAAAGACTTATCGTATTGTAGTCTTGTATTTGCGCGTGTTGATATTAATTTGCTGGGTGCTGTCCCGATCCTCAGTGGCTGATGAAATACCTCCCAGAGCTAAGAAGCGGGCAGGAGTAACTCTTCTAAAACGAGACAAGTGCTATGACGGCTATAGACTATATTCGAGCCGAGGCAGTGAAGCTGCACATATTATAGAATTAGATGGGCGAGAAGTTCACCATTGGTCATATCCGCAGGGGCATACATGGCACTATGCCGAACTGCTGCCCAACGGCCATCTCGTGGCGATCATCAAGGATGTGATGATTCTGGAATTGGACTGGGACAGCAAGCTTATCTGGAAAGCCAGGCTAAGAGCTCACCATGATTTCGCACGTTTATCCAATGGTAACACGCTGGTAGTGTCCCGGCGGACTATGCCAAATCCCTGGACGAAGTCCGGCAAGCTTAGCTGTGATATCCTTGTCGAACTGACACCCGAGAATAAAGTGGTCTGGGAATGGAAAGTTGAGGAACATGCCGAGGATATTGCTAAGCATGTGCCGCTGAAGATTCCGCCATCGAAGCTGTTTTCCGATTGGCCTCATATCAACACGATTGAAGTTTTGCCTGAGAGTCCCACAGCCAAGAAGGACTCGCGTTTCAAAGCCGGCAACATTTTGTTTTGCGGACGACACATCGACACAATCGGAGTAATAGACAGGAAGGCAGGAAAAGTTGTTTGGGCATGGGGGCCGGGAGAACTACTTGGGCCGCATATACCCACTATGCTTCCAAATGGACATTTGCTGATTTACGATAATGGCTCCAACAGGTCAACTCGTGTCAGAGGATATACGCGAATTGTGGAATTAGATCCGATTACCGAGAAAATCGTATGGGAATATAAAGCCGAACCCCCTACCCACTTTTTTTCGCAGGCAAGAGGTTCTAACCAGCGATTGCCTAATGGCAATACTTTGATTGCGGAATCCGATCCCGGGCGATTCTTTGAGGTAACACATCAGGGCGAGATGGTCTGGGAGTTTTATAATCCCGATTTGAATAAAAACGGCAGCCGAATGGCACTCTACAGAACGCTCTGCTATCCGCGATATTTTGTTGACCGACTAAAAAGTCAAAACAATTGACATTTGTAGCTAAGGAATCCTGATATGAATAAGATATTGAGCTATCGAGCTTTCTCTCTGACTATAATTATCTTTCTGGCTTTTTCTTTAATTACCATCGCGCAGGAATCTAAAAATTATCCCGCTATCGGAGAGGTTGTCAGATTCGACAATCGCATCAACGACCTTATTGGCTCTGATGCCAGAATTGAATTGCTTGCTTCAGGATTTGAGTGGGCTGAGGGGCCATTGTGGATTCAGGATGGCGGGGGCTGTCTGATTTTTTCGGATATACCGCGCAATTCCGTGATGAAATGGAAGGAAGGAGAGGGCATCAGCCTGTTTATGAAACCATCAGGTTATACGGGCGTTGCGGACTATGGTCGTGAGCCCGGGAGCAACGGATTGACTTTAGACCTTCAGGGGCGCATTATATTTTGTGAGCACGGTGACCGTCGTATTTCGAGGCTGGAAAAAGATGGAGGCAAAAAAACTCTTGTTGATAATTATAAGGGCAAACGACTAAACAGCCCAAATGATGCCGCGGTTAAATCCAACGGTGATATTTATTTCACGGACCCGCCTTATGGTTTGCCGAAAGGCTATGACGACCCGAGGCGTGAGCTTGATTTTTGTGGTGTTTACCGGCTTTCAACCTCCGGGAAACTGACCTTGCTTAGCAAAGAAATGACAAAGCCGAATGGAATTGCATTTTCTCCGGAAGAAAAGGTCCTCTATGTCGCACAATCAGATTCTAAAAATCCCATTATAAAGTCATTTGAAGTCAAACGGGAAGGCACTCTTGGAAGGGGAAAGGTTTTGTATAACTATAAGAAGCTGATGAGCAAATTCCCCGGTTCCCCGGACGGCTTGAAGGTTGACCGCAATGGTAATTTGTTCGCTATCGGTCCCGGAGGTGTCTATGTTATTACTCCTGAGGGTAATCTTCTCGGCAGAATTCATACCGGAAAACGCACCGCCAACTGTGCCTGGGGCGATGACGGCTCGGTCCTGTATATGACAGTCGATGATTGTCTTTGCCGCATTAAAACAAAAACAAAGGGGGCTAATTGGAAGAATATCCGGTAGCGCAATTTATGAATTGCATCAGTGAGACTGATTGTGTTATAATATGCAAAACATAGCCAGAAGAAATCAGTATCAGATTCGGATGAAAAGTTGAACGATAAACACTCTCTTTCAAATATAAGGAGGACCATCATGGCCCGGTCGAAAGGTTTTACTTTAATAGAGCTTCTTGTGGTTATTGCAATTATCGCGCTGCTGATGGCGATTATTATGCCAGCACTGAACTCGGTGAAAAAGAAGGCTGCGACGACCGTTTGCCTGAGCAATACCAAGAACCTTTCCCTGGGTTGGTATATGTACATGGGAGATAATGATGACCGCATAATGAGTTCCGAAGATAACGGTATAGATAAGAACGGGACATACGTTGGCTGGTGCGGAGTGCCTCGTGATGCAAGTGGCAGCATTCTTAGCAATACCCAGGCGGAACCCCCTGTGACGGATGAAGATGAGAAACGGGGGATCGAAGTCGGTGTGCTATACCCGTATATTAAAGATGCGGATGCTTATCATTGCCCCGCCGACAATGTCCGGAAAAGCTTGTATGACAGGACCGGAGTTTTTGTTTCTTACGGAGTTCCTATGTGTTTAAATGGATATCCGAATTCCGGCGCTTCG
>CAZWME010000764.1:0-2700 GCA_964634515.1 uncultured Pirellulales bacterium
GGCATCGACTTACTACCGTTATGAACGATACTCTCTTCGTAAAATGGAGCATCCAGATGACCAGTCTGAGAACCGTTTGTCGGATCGAGGTATCCGTCCACCCAGGCGTTATAAATCCTGTTACTTCCGGGCTCACCTTCATCAATGTCATTATAAGACTCGAAATCATCAATGATCAGGAAGTTAGCTGTGGTAAAGCTCCAGAGGGGGCCTGTCCAGGGGCTGTCTGTGTTGGCATTATTGACCTCATCAATCCGCCAGTAGTACGTGGTATCCCATTCGAGCTGTCCGGGGTCATAGCTCTCGGAACCAAGGCTTCCGCTGCCTTTTAACTCCAGGGAGGCTGCATCTGTGCCGAAAAAGACCTCATATGATGAGGCATAAATACCTGGTGTCCAGGTGAGAACAGGTGTCTGTGTTATATCCACGGCTCGGTTGGCAGGTTCAGGATTGGTGACTCCACCTTCGGTAGTAAAGCTCCAGACAGGACCTTTGTGTGTATCGACGACATCGAATTCATCGATCCGCCAGTAGTAAGTCTTTGACAATTTAAGCGTGCCGGGGTCATAGGTTGTATTTCCCACAGGGAGTGCTCCGGCGGCATTGTTGACATCGTCAAAATTATCGCCGAAGTACACGTAATGTAGTTTCGAACCGAAACCTGTTGTCCAGGTAAGATCAGTATCCGTGGCTATAGAGAGAGCGCCATCGGCAGGGATGGGTTCGTAGGCGGTCTTAGGTGGAATTGTAAAGCTCCAGACAAGGCCTTTCCAAGGACTGTTCGGCTCGTTGTCATTGATTTCATCAACACGCCAGTAGTAAGTCGTACCCGGGACAAGACCGTTGGGAAGAGTGAATCCGGGAAAACCAACGATAATGAACGTTTCAGCCTGGTTGCCCAGGAATGTGCTTTCTGCAGCGGCATTGACATCGTCAAAATTGTCACCGAAGTAAATGTCGTGCGAAACAGCCAAATCTCCCGGCTTCCAGGAAAGATTCACCCAAACATCGGGATAGTAGGCACCATCACTCGGTTCTGGGATTCTGGCCTGAGTTTTCACACCGAACACATATCTAATGGCAGCTTCAAGCAGTGCGTAAGCATTCTCACTATATAAGGGATCACACCACTCGTGAAAGCCGAAACAAATACGGATGTCCGCAGCAACCTGAGGACTGCCGTCAGTCGGAGCTACAGGCAGAGCAGCTCCTTTTTCGTAAACAAAAATAATATCGTAAGTTTCGCCGTCAGCCAAGGTGGCCGTTGCAATGACCGTGGCGTTTTCGCCTGCGATGCCCTTGCCAAGATGACAATCACCGAGAGCACCAGTAATATCAGTGAGAGCGGCCACGGTCCCACTGAGACCTGCGGCCAAAGGATGTCCGGGATTGACGATCTCTATGTCTGTGGTGACAGTATTCTCATCTGCGCCACCGCCGTATGTCAAACCCATTTCATCCCAACCCCACATCTCACCGACGATCATGGGAGTTTCAATTTCTGTGATTTCTTCCCTGATTCCACCGGAACCTACCGATTCGGAAATATAGACTAAATCCGCGGCAGCGGCGGCGGCTTCAGTAGCTGCTTCATCTTCATCATCATCAAAATACGTCACCGTGTGTCCAAGACCTTCCATGAAGGCTTTAAGGATATCGTCCGCGTTTGTTTGATCGGCGTTCATTGCAGAGATAAACAAAATATTGTCCCCCATAGTTGCAGCGTTCCAAAGACTCAGAACCACCGCCAAACAGACTAAGGTCCTTCCAAATTTTTTCTCCAACATGATTCTTTCCTCCAAATAAAGTTTTTTTGTTCCTAAATTAGATTACTAAATGAAAATGACATAACAGAAATCCCAAAACAATTCCCTGGATTTAATAATCCTCCTTAAAAAAAATATTGTTAAACGAAATGTAAAAAAAGTATTTTCGGAGCAACACAAAGTTTCAGCCGTAACTCTGCGCTGCACATACTCACTCCTCCTGTAATTCGTTGAAAAAGCATGAATTACGCCCGCAGGGAGATAAAAAAAACCTCAGATGCCGGACTGTGCGGGTACTTAATCTCACTTATTTATATAAATTAATTGCTTTTTAGTCAAGTAAAAACATCCCGAATTAGAACAAGCGTCCGATATAAATCGCTGACTTTGAAATATACACAAACATCCTATTTGTCGGTATTGACATTTGGCTGGGAGGAGTTTTAGAATTGGCGGACAGAGTTTATCTAAATCCATAGACGTAAAATCCTTGTGATTAAGATTTTAATTTAGCTGCCAATCGCTTATAATAATTTTGTTATGAAGAATCTTTTTATGTTGGAAGTATGGCTAAATATTTAACAAAATTGACTGATGGTGAGCTTCTGGCCCGGTATGCAGAGGGTGAGGAGGCCGCATTTCGTGAAATCGTAAACCGTTATAAAAGCGGACTATATGCGTTTTTGCGCATGTTTTTAAACCGCCGAGAACTTGTAGAAGACATTTTTCAGGAAACTTTTTTACAGTTATTTAACAGCAGAGAGAGCTTCGATACAAACCGACCTTTGCGTCCCTGGTTATTTACCATAGCCGCTAACAAGGCAAAGGATGCACTTCGCAAATGGCAGCGAAAAAACGCCATCCCGATCGGTACCATGACGGATTCGGAGGACTTGTCATTTGATGATATGTTGAATTCAGTTAGTTCTGACCG
>CAZWME010000764.1:2710-3027 GCA_964634515.1 uncultured Pirellulales bacterium
ACCGGACAATGCCTTACGAGCAGCTCCAAAAGGAAGAAACCGCTCTTCGTGTTAGGGGAATTATATCGGATATGCCGGAAAACCTCCGAGAAATATTGATTTTTGCATATTTTAACAGATTTTCTTACAAACAAATGGCCGAGATTTTGAGTATACCTATCGGAACGGTAAAAAGCAGGTTGCATACTGCCGTAAGTCGTTTTGCAAAAGAGTGGGAAGCATCGATTGGGAGCAAAGGAACTTAATGAATCCACTGAACAACGAGCAGAAAGAATTATTATTTGATTATTGCATTGGCCTGACATCACAGAAAGAGA
>CAZWME010000765.1:0-3026 GCA_964634515.1 uncultured Pirellulales bacterium
GCCAATGCCGATGAAAAGGCCGGAAGCGGGACACCAAGCTCGACTCCCTTCATCACGACCCTTCTCCAGGAAGCTTGACATTTGTCAATGATTGACTTGAAATAATCGTCGAGCAGCAGATTGGAAAGATCGGTGTTTTTATCGAAAGCGGCTTTGATTTTTTCGAGGAAAGCACTCCGGATAATGCACCCGCTGCGCCAGAGGAGGGCTATATTACCATAGTTAAATTTCCATCCATACTCCTTTGCCGCCTCGCGCAAGCACATGAATCCCTGCGTGTAAGAAATGATTTTAGAGGCAAGCAGCGCCAGCCGGATATCTTCTACGAATGCCTTTATATCGCCCGAAAATTTCGATTGGGGAACCGACAATATTTTCGAGGCCGATATACGTTCGTCTTTCAAGGCAGACAGGCAGCGGGCATAAACAGCCTCGGCTATGAGCGTGACCGGAATACCCAGATCCATAGAATTAACGCTGAACCATTTGCCGGTTCCCTTTTGTCCTGCTTTGTCAAGTACCTTTTCGACAAGCGGCAAGCCGTCGTTATCTTTAAACGCCAGAATTTCGGCGGTTATCGCGATTAGATAGCTGTCGAGGTCGGTTTTGTTCCATTGGGTGAAAATATCGTGCATATCGTCACAGCTCAGGCCCAGGCCCTGTTTCATGAGGTGATAAGCCTCGCAGATGATCTGCATGTCGCCGTATTCTATGGCATTATGGGCCATTTTGACGTAATGGCCCGCTCCGTTGTCTCCCACCCAATCGCAGCACGGAACGCCGTCAGGGGTTTTCGCGGCTATCGCCTTGAATATATCCTCTACAAGTGGCCATGCCTTGGGGTTTCCTCCCGGCATCATGGACGGCCCCCTGCGCGCTCCTTCCTCTCCTCCCGAAACCCCTGTTCCGATATACAGGAGTCCTTTTTCTTCAAGATACTTTGTCCGCCGTATCGTATCGGTGAAATACGAATTACCGCCGTCAATAATGCAGTCCCCCGGAGAGCAATACGGCAGCAACTGCTCAATTGCCGCGTCGACTGCGTCGCCTGCTTTAATCATGAGCATTATCTTTCGGGGCGACCTCAATAGTCCCATCAATTCTTCAATTGAATATGCACCGATAACTTTCGTTCCCTTGGCGGCGTTGCCAAGAAAATCATCGATCTTCGAAACAGTTCGATTGTGCGCGACAACCGAATAGCCGTGATCGTCCATATTTAAAATGAGATTCTGTCCCATGACTGCGAGTCCGATTACCGCTATATCATATTGTTTGTCCATTAGCTGCAATCTCCTTCAATAAAAACGAATTCAAAATTTTGTGTAGTCGCTCAAATGACTGTTATATGATATTATGTATATAAATAGTCCGTAGAAAGCAAGCATTATATGTGGTGGAACACGAGCACGTTTTTGAGTTAATGTCGGCTTTTCAATTAAATTAGACTACAACCAACGCATTGTCAACTTTCGTTATTAATTTTGCATTTTTGTTTTTTTGAAATCTTTTTTTCCTGGCATTGATTAACCCATCTTTCCTCCTTTTGATAATATTTTTATCCAACCCTACATGTTTCTGAACCGGGGTTACAAAACCAATTTTTCCATGATATCTTGCATTATTGTAATAATCGAAAAATTCTGTGAAATATATTATTGCTTCAATGTCATCTACGAAGGTTTCTGGATATGAATGATATCCTTTCACAATCGAAAACAGGGATTCTATAAAGGGATTGTCATTCGGAGTTCTTGGCCTTGCAAATTTCTGATCTATTCCAAGATTTTTACACATTGCCATAAAAGCTTTTGCTTTCATCTGTGTACCTCTATCGTTTATTAAATCCGGTAATTTGATATCTATATCGGTAAGATTTTCTTTTTCAAGCCCTTCCTGTATTAACTCTATTGCCTCTTTATGGTTCATGTGCCAACTTATACGCCAGGCGATGACTTTTCGTGAATATTCATCAAGGATTGTAAACAAATACAAAAAAACACCTTTAACTCTTGTGTGACAATAAGTAATATCCCAGCACCATCGTTGATTCGGACCATCGATTTTAAGCCTTTCAGGTGCTGTGCTTCTACCGCTTTTATAAGATCTGCCACTTCTGTCTGCGGTGAGATCATTCTCTCGCATGACCTTATAAACAGAAGATGCACTAACATAAAACAAGCTTTTATCGGCACCTTTAGCTGCTAACACTCTGTGAGAATCATCGACATAACTTGCATCTAATGCAAATTTACGAATAGCTTCTTTTTCTTCATCAAGACGGTCACCACGATCTTGCCATCGTTGTATACGGCGTTCTTCAACCTTGAATGATTGAACAGGCTTTTGACAGCCTTATGCCCTGTTTTACAGCCAAATCAATGATATCGAGTATTTCTTTTTTCATTTCTGGTGTACATTGCTCTGATGTTAGTGGGCCAACTATTCCCCATTCACTTTTTTTTTTAGTATTGTAAACTCTATTGCAAGCTCGGAAAGTGCTTTCTCCTTTCGGTATAACTCACGCTTTAAAGATTCATGTTCCTGTATAGAGATATCTTGTTGGCGCTTGCGACCAGGGCGCGATTGGCTTAATGCCTTTATAGCACCTTCACGAGCTATTTCCTCATAACGATGAATATCGGTGCTATAAAGCCCTTCTCTACGAAGTATTTCTGATTGGCTACCAGAATTCCTTTTTAACTCTTCTATAATAGCATATTTTTTTTCACCCGAAAACTTACGACGTTTACGTACATCATTCTGTTTCATATTTGCAGTGTCCTTCTCCGCCCGGTTATCTGGGGGAACTCCGGTCGGCCAGATATTGATTAACCTACTGTTATACTCTTTTGAATGTAGTCTATTTCTTCCGGGAAAAGCGACACTAACTCAAAAACGAGGGGATATAATCCTTGATCTATTACAAGAACGTTATCCATTCTTCAAAGATTCTATTAAAATATTTTCATTAATGTCTCACTCTGGGTTAAAATCCCTCGCCTTTAGGCGAAGACTTTAGTAAT
>CAZWME010000766.1:0-3021 GCA_964634515.1 uncultured Pirellulales bacterium
ATACATTAGCAGTATCTGCGGAGGGGATGGATACTGTGGGAAATGCAAAGTTATTGTTAACGAGGGCCAATTTCATAGCATGCCTTCCCCGCTTTTAACCACAGAGGAAAGTCATGAGAATACTGTTTTAGCCTGCCAGACTAAAGTGCTGTCAGACCTAATGGTAACAGTGCCTAAGTTCCATTCACTGGAAACCAGTCAGGTACTAATGGATACCGATGCTCATATGTTCAGCGGACTTACCGGCAAAACGCCAGAGGCATTATTTGAGTATAGTCCCCTGGTACAGAAACTTTGTGTTGAGATGTCACCGCCGACGGTTGTTGACCATACGGCGGACCATGAGCGGCTCTATGCTGCGATACGCAAGCAGATCGAAGCACCTATAATGCAGACCGGTTTTCGCGTTCTGCAAAAACTTTCTAAGGTGCTCTGTGAGGATAACTATAAAGCTGCAGTAACAATCGGCCAGCGAGGCAAAACAACCGAAGTCATAGAAGTTGAGCCAGGCAGGCGATGTAAAACCAACTATGCCGTGGCTGTCGATGTTGGTACAACCACAGTCGTGGCCCATCTCATTGACCTAACGACCGGCAAAACCATTGATACGGAGGCTGCATATAACAGCCAGATGAACTTCGGGGAAGATTATATACGCAGAATTATTTACGCCGAACAAACAAACTCCTTTGATCAGCTTCAGGAACGCCTGGTACACGATGTGAACACCCTTATTATGACAATGGCAGTTAGGCAAAGGGTCGATTTGCAGGATATTACAGCCGTGTTATGTGCGGGCAATACTGCAATGATCCACTTTCTGCTTAATTTAAACCCGACACGGATACGTAAAGAACCTTATGTTGCCTCAGCGGCTTTCGTGCCGCCGATCCGCGCCGCTGAAGCAGGTGTACAGATTAACAAACGGGGGCTTCTATACTGTTTACCCGCTGTTGCGGCATACATCGGTAGCGACATATTGGCCGGTGTGCTGACAACAGGAATTTACACAAAAGAGAAGCTCTCTATTCTTGTTGATATCGGCACAAACGGAGAAATAGTTCTTGGCAATAAGGACTGGTTGATTTGCACATCAAGCTCGGCAGGACCAGCATTTGAAGGAAGCGGTATCAAGTGCGGTATGCGAGCAGGACCAGGTGCTATTGAGAGTCTAAATATAGTCAATGGAGATGAAATCCAGTTCAAGACCATTGGCGGTAGCCATCCAATAGGTATCTGCGGTTCGGGACTGCTGGATGCGTTATCGGAACTATTCGTGAACGGCATCATTGACCGTACTGGTCGTCTCAAAGTTGCCGGCGATCCAAGACTTACTGATGGAGACGATGGTCTGCAGTTTCAACTTGTCGAGCCTCAAAACAGCCACCTGGAAATTGCAATAACACAGGCTGACATAAATAATCTGATTCGCTCGAAAGCAGGTGTATTCGCCGCAATCAGGATACTTATGAATTCGACGCAAACAAAACTGGAAGACATCGATGCGATTTACATAGCTGGCGGATTCGGCAACTTTCTGAATGTCCAAAAAGCCGTAACTATTGGAATGCTGCCTGATGTACCGCCGGCCAAGCTGCAATTCGTAGGCAATACTTCAATTGCGGGAGCGAAAACCTCTTTGTGCAGCCAAAAGGCCCTTGAAACAGCCGAGCAAATCGCAGAGAGCATGACATATTTCGATTTGATGGGAAATCCGGACTATATGGACGAGTTTATAAAAGCAAAATTTCTACCCCATACGGATTTATCACTATTTCCGTCAGCAGTAGAGTTTAAACCTTAAGCATAATGCTGAATCTTACGCAAATAATATAATCCTGCTATTTTCAGAGCGTTTTAAATGCAGCTTCCAGAAATTGAAGAAATCTTTATCGGTTCAGTAAATCTCGTTAGGGTAGGGGCAACCAAAGACAACGGTGGCACTCGAAACTCAACCGTAACTGTAGGAGGAGCACGCAATGTAGTCTATGGCGGCTCTGTCGAGCAAATGATCGAAAAACCTCTTATTGCAATGGATGTTCTCGATTACAGCCCAAACGATTGGCCTGATCATCTGGCGGAATATTATAAAGATGTGATGGAAAACAGCGGTAACTGGGCTAAAAAGTGCGTAAATGAATTCGGGGCAGATCTTATCTGCCTGAAATTTGAGGGCATCCATCCTGACAAAGCAGATAAAGATGCTTCTGAGGCTGTCAAAGTTACCCAGGATGTATTAAAAGTCGTAGGTGTTCCCCTTGTGCTGTGGGGCTGCGGCAATAACGAAAAAGACAATCAGGTTATGCCTAAGGTAAGCGAAGCGGCCAAGGGAGAAAATTGCCTGATCGGGACAGTCAAAGAGGATAATTACAAAGTCCTTACTGCTGTCGCTCTTGCTGATAATCACAATCTTATTACCGAAGCACCTCTGGACATTAACATTGGCAAACAGGTCAATATACTGGTCTCGGATATGGGTTTTCCACTTGAACGAATAGTAACGTTTCAGGATACGGGGGCCTTAGGCTATGGAATGGAGTATTCATATTCAATCCAGGAACGCCAGAGACTTGCTGCCCTTGGCGGTGACAAAATGATGTCAATGCCGGTTATCTGTGATGTAGGTTATGAATCCTGGCGCGCAAAAGAGGCCAACCTCATTGATGCACCTGGTTGGGGAGACATTAAAGACCGGGGGCCGATGTGGGAAGCTGCTACCGCCATCTGTTTGCTCCAGGCAGGTACCGATATAATCCGAATGCGCCATCCGAGAGCAGCAGCTACTGTAAAGAATTTCATAGACCAAATATGGCAATAAACAAGGATATGGAAAAATGGGAAAAACAAGAAGGAGTTAAATTCTTAAGAAGAATCGGGCTGAAACTCAATCAAACAGTCTTAGATTTTGGTTGCAGAGTAGGCCATTACACTATTCCAGCGGCTAATGTCGTCGGAAATAATGGAATAGTTTATGCTGTGGACAAAGAACAGCAAGCACTGAATGAACTGGAACAAAAAGCA
>CAZWME010000767.1:0-3019 GCA_964634515.1 uncultured Pirellulales bacterium
CTCTGCCTTCTCAAGGTAATTTGTTTCCTTAAAGTAGGGCTTGGCACCGTTATAGTAAACATTGCCTTCAATCTGCACCGGCAGTGTCGCCTTGTCATATCCGTCCAAACCGCCTGGCCGGATAATCAGGTTGTTATAGAACCGGTCATCGCCGCCCTGTATGTTAAGCAGACCTGCCACCTCGGTGGAGTGAGCTTTATGGAACGGTGTCTTGCGTCGCAATTCAGGACGAAGCATAATGCGACCGGCGAACAAATTGTGCGCATAGGCCCCACCTTGCGACATATCAAAAAGCGAGCGACCCGAAAAAAAGAGATTGTTGTCGATTAGGAATGGCCCATGATTAACCTCCACAAAGAGGTCCTCTGAAGTGTTGTTATCGTGTAAAAGGTTTCTGGTGACGCGCGCACCCTGCGCCATCCAGTCCAGCCAGATACCCCGGCACGTGCGGTAGATGTGATTCCGGCTGATCTCAGTGTCAATAGCGGCGTGAATCTTGATACCGGCCATCTCAGCTCCCGAAAACAGTCGCCGGATATGGATGTCGTGGATGATGTTGTCTGTAATGGTGCTGAACACCGCGCCCATGCTTCCGACGATGCCCGCTTGCTCACAATGCGAGATATGGTTGTTCCGTACCACATGGTGACCGATGTTTTCCTTCGACCAGCCATGCTCCACGGCGCGCTCGATGGTTTTGACATAGCCCTCGGCAGTATTCTGCGACGTGTTGTCCCATTGATCGCCGTGTTTGCCGAGCGTGATCCCCACGCAGGTCGAATAGCGGATATCGTTGTTCTCGATGATCCACCCCTTGCTCCAGTGGGTACCAATCAAACCAATCTGCTCTGCCGTGGGTGGTGCCCAGGGCGTGGCCGCGTGCATTATTGTAAAGCCTCGCACGGTGATGAAATTGACGCCCGGCTTCTCGGGGTAGAACACCGCCTGGCGAACGTTGATCTCGACCTCGGCCTCGTTGGGATTGACGTCCCCAAACTGCGCCCATATTGTGGTGTTCGCTTGGCCCACCTGTCCGAACCACAGCGGGGTGTTTCCGATGGGTTTCAGCACGTCATTCTTTTTGGCTGCCTCGGTAAGCCAGTGGCCATTGAGATAAACCGCACCCGTATGGTGATTCCGTCCCCTTGGATTGAACCAGTCGCCGTGAATCAAGTCACTGTACGGATTGAAGTCCCCAAAAAAGCTATTGGGGATGACGACCTTCCATGTATCGTTTTGTACCTTTTGCCAGCCCTTGATGACTTCGGAGCCCTTGATAACGACTTTCTCGCCAGGGACAACTTGATAAACGATGCGTTTCTTATCAGACTTACCACCTCGCGGCGGATTAATCCGCTCGCGATAGGTTCCCTCATGCACAGTGATGAAGTCACCGGGTTGTGCTACCTTTGCTGGCTTGGAAATAGTCTTAAAAGGGGCTTTGGCTGTACCTTTGTTCGTATCATCACCTTTAACTGAAACATGATATTCGCGAGCTTGTATGGCCCCTGATAATAAAAACAGCATACAAAGTATAAGTGATATCCGTTTGGTATTATTTTGAATAATCATAGTTACACCTCCTTACGAATAGTTCATAACAACCTTAGCTGTGCTCTTCTTGTTGACTGGAACAACTCGTTATTCCAGCCGCTCGTACGGTACGAAGATCTTGATATATTTCTGATCTGCCCTATTTCCTGGTCCAACCTTTATTATAGTATAGCTACACTAAACACAACATCAAGTTCTTTTCTAACCATTTTGTGAAGCATACGTTTTCTGTCGACCAACGTTAGCGAAGTAATCGGTGGCCTAATAACTATCTTGGCTTCCACTCGCATTTCTCCTTACTGCACCGTATATGTCAGTCAGTAAAGTGAAGCTCCAACTGCAATAGAAATGGTAAATCGGGCATATCTGACTCTTTCATTGTTTAGTTTTGGCTGTTCGTTTGCCGAAGCTACCCGTACAAAGTTTTTAGATGTTTCCCGTCAGACACTCTTGGAGCCAAGCAGTTGGTTTTCTGGTTTAGTAAAGATGACAGATGCGTTATAACCGACAAAAACCATCTGGAGGCGCCAAAGTCGGAATATAAGTGTATATCCGAAAACAACTTCCGATAAAATTAGGTTCTTCCGGTAAATGGGTAGGTTCAATAGTCTTTTTAGACAAACGAGAAAAATCGTTCGGGGCCCCAGAGGCACAAATTTCCCCCCAGCAGCCCAAATTTGAGCCTCTGCCCAAACGATTTTTCTCTCCAAGCCACCCCAGAGACCTGATCTGCCAGTTTCACCAACTCATTATTCGGAAGAACCAAAAGTGATACAAACTTCTCATTTGTTGATTCACAAAAAGTCGCAATTTGTGCCCATTCCCTCCTCCAACCTCCCAAAAACCGGCTTCCGACAGATTCTTCGCGTAACATTTCCCGTAGCTTCCCGATTATTAAAGAATTCCCGTTATTAAGAAAGAGCATGTTTTTTGCACTTTTTTCTTGATTAATAGTGACATATCGTGTATAATAATAGAGATGAGGGGCTTGGGGTAAAATTCTCCAAGGTAACTTTCTGTTATCAAGAAGGCATAAAAGTAAAAGACGACCATTTAGGTACGTCTTCTATATTTTAGGGTGAAGTGTGGGAACTGAAGGTAGAAAAATTGCTTTTTCGAACGGTTATTTCAGTAGCGCTATATTCGGATCGAGTATGTACAACCTGGCTCTAATCGAGTCAAACTCTGCCACATCGTAATTGGGGCGGCTTGGCAAATTTGAGTTTGTACAATCGTTAATCTGGAGTTAATATGACGGGTAACATGACTATTATTACCTTGTCCAGTTCTATCCCGCTGGGCTTTACTGATACGGTATTAGCGATATGGCTCCGAATGACACGGATAACTTCAAAAGTAAGCACGGTCTGTCAAAAAAAAACTATAGTAAGGAAAAGCCTTATAGAAAAAACAGGCCAAACCCTGATTAACATAAAATGCCTATTGGTGATAATGAAATATGGGC
>CAZWME010000768.1:0-3018 GCA_964634515.1 uncultured Pirellulales bacterium
CGGCAATTAATACAGGTACTTGCCGAGCGCATTGCTGTTGATGCAGTACCAGCACTGTTAGCTGAGACGGTAAATCCCGACAGGAAGGTCCGCCAGGCGGCGTTCAAGACCTTAGGCAGACTTGCTGATGAGGAACATTTACCACCACTGATAAAGCTTCTTGTTGAGTTGGAAGATGACAGCAGTCGCAGAGAAGCCGAGCGGGCTGTCGTAGCTGTTTCACGCAAGATTAGTCAGCCGAGCAAGCAGGCGGATGCCGTATTGGCAAGGCTGCGTGGTGAAAAACGCGTTGCTGTCAGATGTTCGCTGCTTCGGGTGCTCGGAGGTATTGCAAACAGTAAAGCACTGAGAATATTAGAGGAATCCTCAAAAGAGGCAAATCCCACCGTGCAGGATACATCCGTTCGCGCATTGGCCAAATGGCCTAATGCAGCGGCGGCAGAAGTTTTACTGGAAATTTACTGTAACACAAAAAGCCAAATACACCGACTGCTGGCGCTGCGAGGATTTGTACGCTTGTTGTCTCTGCCTGATAAGGGACATACGGCAAAGAAAACGCTGGAGTTGTGTCGGCGGGCGATGCAGCAAGCGAAGAATTCGGCAGAGCAAAAACTTGTGCTATCGGGTTTGTCCAACGTAAGCGACCCAGAGGCATTGGAAATGGTCGAGCCATTTCTGCAGGTCGAAGAAGTGAGAAGAGAAGCTGCAACGGCAGTGATAAAAATAGCCGGAACAATTATTGATACTCACGGCGAAAGAGCCAATACAGCAATGAACAAGCTGCTCGCTATCTCTAACGACGAGGATTTGCGCAAACAAGCCGAAGAGATTATCCGGCAAATCAAATAACTCGAAACCAAGACACACCGATAAGAAGAATAATCAATTAGCATTTTCGCCTGCCACTTATACTTTCAGCTCTGCTTTAGAGTCACTGCAATATGGGGATGGTAATATTTTGTTTGACCCACAGCCTTGAAAACGTATAATTTTATGTGTTTTTGAACTCTTTAGATGAAAGGAGAGTTATGAGCAATCACAAACGGAGAGGATTCACATTAATAGAACTCTTAGTTGTGATTGCCATCATCGCATTGTTAATGGCGATATTGATGCCCGCACTACAAAGGGCAAAAAAACAAGCCCAGAATGTGAAGTGCCAAAGTAATATGCGGCAAATCGGCATAGCAGCAAATTTATATGCCGAGGATTATGAATTGATGGTTCCGCGGGGTAAGGCAGGCGGCACAGGCGGGGCATGGTTTCAGCTTTTCATGTCATTGTTAGCCCAGAAACCGGTCAACAATGATTACCGTACAGTTGACATTTACCGGTGTCCCTGCTACCCGGATAAAGAGCAAACCGTTTGCTACGTTGTCAACGGCTGGGACTTCAGAGATAAAAATGATATGCAGGGCACAGAGATATTAAAGCCGAGCAAATTGACTACCTGCACCCAACGAGCATATACTGTTTATCTTACCGATAATGAAGACGGTCCGTGGCGGCATATTATACGAAAAGCCGATGACGATGGAAACAATCGATGTGATGTGTGGACGCCGGGGCATCTGCCTTCTTCCGAGAGTGAAGATGTAACTAATGGCAGACGAGTTGCGAGAGCCCGGCACAGAAAAGGCAGTAATTTTCTGTTCCTTGACTGGCATGTGGAATGGATGGCCGCCGAAGAGGTAACGATAGACCTGTGGAGATTTAAGAAATAATATATAGTATATTGACTATAACAGTATCTATGAACATCCGGTTATGGGTGTACCTGTAATTAAATCAGTTCCAAAGTACATAAATATTATTTATCAAATGAGTCTGTAAAAGTGAGTGCAATTGCCCAAACGCAACGCAGAATTTCAGTGGTGAGAAAAGCGGTTCTGCCGCTGTTTCTGCTCTCAGGGGCAGCGGGGCTGGTTTATGAAGTTACCTGGACGAGGGCTTTCGGCGTTGTCTTCGGTAATACAATCTTTGCGGTCAGTACTGTTTTAACGGCGTTTATGTTTGGTATGGCGGCCGGGAGCTGGCTGTTCGGGAGAATAGCCGACAGAAGCCACCGACCTTTAAGGCTGTTTGCCCTGCTGGAAATTGGAATAGGATTATATGCCTTTGCTTTTGCGACTATTCTAACGACGGTGGATGTGTTTTATAGCTGGTTTTTTCAGAGTTTTCATCCGAGCTTTTTTCCGCTGAGTCTTGTCCGGTTTGTTACGTCAATAATCATCCTGCTGATTCCGACCGCTCTGATGGGCGGAACGCTGCCGGTTTTGAGCAAATTGTGGGCGAATCGGCCACAAGAAAAAGGAACACCTGAAGCTGGTGTAGGAAAAAGCACAGGATTTTTATATTCAATCAATACTTTCGGGGCGGTTGCGGGTTGTTTTCTGTCGGGCTATGTTTTCATAAGGATTTGGGGGGTGAGTAACACTGTTTATCTTGCAGCGTCTGCAAATATACTCATCGGAATTCTTTCATTCATCTTCTCCATGGTTAAAGATAAGCCAGTTGAGAAGAAGCATAAGCATTCGGCTCACAAAGCTAAACCGGCAAAGATAAGCTATGCTGAGAAAGAAGAAATTACAGAACAGGCCGGCAGGAAACGAAAAATTGTGCTGGCTGCGGTGTTGGTGGCGGGATTTTGTGCACTGGCTTTAGAGGTTTTGTGGACGAGGGTGCTGCTGTTCGTTCTCGGGACAAGTGTTTATGCTTTCGCGTGCATGCTTACCTGCTTTATTCTGGGTCTTGCGCTGGGGAGCTTTGTTTGCAGCCGGATATTTTTAGCGAGAATCAAGAACGGTATTTTTGCTCTTGGTATCGTAGAGTTTCTGGTGGGACTGTCGGTGCTGGGTTCCATTTTGCTGTTAGGGATGCTCTGGCATATCGACCATATATTGACTGAGAAAGTGCTTGCGGGCACTTTTTGGAAGGAAGTCGCGGCCCATTTCATAGATGCATCGGTCGTGCTGTTGGTGCCTACCGTGTTTATGGGTATGGTTTTTCCTATTGCAG
>CAZWME010000769.1:0-3017 GCA_964634515.1 uncultured Pirellulales bacterium
GTCGTTCCGCGGGGCCATGACTGCATTACACTTCTGCTTGGCTCGAAAGATAAATACCAGGATTACTTCGATTCCCACCGCGGTGTCTATTGGTACAGCCCCGGCTGGATAGAGTCCGGCAAGCAGCCAGGCAAAGAACGATATGAGAAATTGCTCGAAGAGTATAAGGAAAAATACGGTGACGATAACGCTCAATATCTCATGGAAGTTGAGCAAAGCTGGATAAAGGAGTACAGTTGGGCTACATATGTCGATTGGGGGTTTACAGATTCCGGTGAATATAAAAATTATACCAAACGCTGCGCCGAATTTCTTCACTGGGAATACGAAGAACTCAAGGGCAGCCCCGCCCTTATGCAAAAGCTTATTGACGGCGACTGGCCTGAAAGCGAGTTCCTGGTTGTAAAACCCGGCCAGAAAATTGGTGAAGACCTTACCAACGACGGCATAATAAAAGCCGAATAGAAACACAAACCTTCTCAAGATATTTTATGCATTTGTTTACAATCATAGTAGTAGCCTTTGGGCTTGCGATAGACGCCTTTGCGGTCTCTATCGTCAGCGGCAGCGCGTACAAACAGTTGCACGTAAAGCACGCCGTGCGAATGGCCTTGTTCTTCGGTGGTTTTCAGGCGGTCATGCCGCTGATAGGTTTTATGGCCGGCTTAAGTGTAAAGCAATACATAGAAAGTTATGACCATTGGATTGCCTTTGGTCTTTTAAGCGCGATCGGTGGTAAAATGATTTATGAGTCGTTCAAGATGAAATCTATCGAAGAAAGATTCGACCCGTCGAATATCTTTGTTTTGCTCGTACTGTCCGTTGCGACCAGTATCGATGCCCTGGCGATTGGTATTACGCTTTCATTTATCACCAATTCGATTATATCTGCGGTGATAATAATTGGCCTGGTAACTTTTGCCTTGTCGTATCTTGGTGTTTGTATCGGTAAGAAATTCGGACACTTTTTCGAAAACAAAATCGAAGCTGTCGGCGGACTGGTACTTATCGGCCTTGGTATAAAAATATTGATTGAGCATCTGCTTTCGTAGCGGAAATTGAGTATTGAAACAGCTTCTAAACATTTCTTGCAGTTAGGTGAAAAAACAATATAATCGGCGTGTTGTTTTATAATGATTAACCATTGAATAATAGGTTGTTCTGTTTAATGACAAATGGCGGTTTTTATGGCTTCTAAAGTATATTTTATTAAAGCTTCTATTAATGACGGCGAACAGGTTATTTCCGAAAAGGCACGAAAGCTGTTTAAGGCGGGCTCTTTTGCAGAATGTTTTAAGGAAAATGATTGTACGGCGGTTAAGGTTCACGTTGGTGAAGCCGGTAACAACACATACACAAAGGCTCCGTGCATCACGGGACTTGTGGATGAGCTGCTTGCCTTGAAAACAAAACCATTCGTAACCGACACAACCACGTTATATGTCGGGCAAAGACACAATGCCATCGACCATACATCCCTGGCTATCGAACATGGCTTTAATTTAGATGTTTTGGGGGTTCCGTTCGTTGTGCCCGATGGTTTGTTCGGAACAAGTGAGACTCCGGTTGATATAGACGGCGAAATAGATAAGCAGGTTTTCATTGCTTCCGGTATAGTTCAAAGTCAGTCACTCCTTTCGGTGGCTCATTTGACCGGCCATGTCGCGGCCTGCCTCGGAGCCACCCTCAAAACGTTGGGTATGGGTTGTGCAAGCAAAAGGGGCAAGATGAAACAGCACGCCGCCCTTAACCTCGGTATCGGAGACGACTGTACGCGATGCGGCGCATGTTATGACCATTGTCCCGCTGATGCAATTACACTTGACGATGTCAAAGCTCACATAGACGAAGATAAATGTATAGGCTGTGCCGAGTGTATGGCCGCGTGCAGATTTGGTGCCGTTATATGCAACTGGGGTGAAGAAGACGAAGTATTGCAAAAGAGCATCGCCGAGCATGCATTGGGCGCAATTAAGGGCAAAGAGAACCGGATTGCTTGTTTCAACTTTTTGATGTCGGTAACAAAAGATTGCGATTGTTTTAACACGCCGGATATGGATAAAATAGTTGATGATATCGGCATAGCCGCATCGAGAGATCCTGTCGCTCTCGATAAGGCAACCTTGGATTTGGTGGAAAAAAAAGCGGGTAAAAAACTTGCAGATCTCCTGGATAATGATAAGCTTGACCCTCGCTACCAAATCGAACACGCCGAGCGAATTGGCCTGGGAAGCAGTAGTTACGAGCTTATAGAAGTTAGTTAGTGTATGAAAAAATTAAGGATATGGTATGTCTCTGGGGCAAATAATAAGAAAAAAACGCGAGCAGTTACATCTGACCCTCGATGAAGTCAGTAATCGCATCGGTTTTTCAAAACCGTACCTGTCCACTATCGAAACCGGCAAGGTAAAGAATCCACCCAGCGACGAGCTGCTTACCAAACTCGAAAAGATACTTGAGTTTGACTCGGGCCTGCTGCTGCATATTGCTCATATAGAGGGTCTGCCCGCCGATGTTCGCCAGGAATATGAGTCCGCCGAGGCCGAAAATCAGAAATGGCGGCACATTGCCAAAAACCTTATTGATAAAAAAGCTGATTCAAACCGGCTGACCGAGCTTCTTGCTGAAAGTGACTTGAACGTCGAGCAGGACAAATTACCTCTGGCGCCAGGCCGGTTAGTGCCCGTAATAAACAAAGTTTCAGCCGGATATCCTACTGATTTTAACGACCTCGACTATCCTGTGGGCATAGCCGATGATTATATTCGCTGTCCGGACCTGCACGACCCCAACACCTTTGCCGTCCGGGTTGTCGGCGATTCTATGGAGCCGAAATTTCACGAGGGTGATATAGTGATATTCTCACCCGCCGCCGAGGTGCAAAATGGCGATGACTGTTTTGTCCGTTTCGCAATGCCGCATGAAACGACCTTCAAGAGAGTGTTCTTCGAGTCGGATAATAAAATTCGTCTTCAGCCGAGAAACGAAAAATATTCCCCCACAATCGTTGACGGCAA
>CAZWME010000770.1:0-3002 GCA_964634515.1 uncultured Pirellulales bacterium
TAAATCATAACCGTCCTCAGATGATACCTTCCAGAAGAAGCTCACCGTTCCCGCCCCGCTGACCGTCGTCCGCATCAACGAACTCTGCTCGTCTAAGATATCTCCGCTCTGGGCCGCGTCACCATCAAAATAAGCTATCGCGGTCTGGGCAAACCAGCCCAAATCGCCGTCTGTTGTAAAGCTCAAATTTGTATCAAGGGCCCCGGAAAGAGGTTCAGAGGGAGGTTGGGTTCCACCCGACCAATCCACCAGGTCCACCCGGCCAAGATCGTTTCCATTACTTGCCGAACTATCCTTCGTGTATCGCCATTCCAGCGTATGCGAGCCCGATTCTGTGATTGTGTAAATCATCTGGTGCCAGTCCACATTCCCGCTGATACGGTTCTGACGTGCTCCGTCAATATAAAATTCCAGATAATCGTAATTGCGCTCGGAAGCTACCTTCCAGTAAAAGCCCAACGTTCCCACGCCGTTAACCGTCGTTCGCATCCACGACACCTGGCCATCCCAGATATCACCGCTCTCGGCCGCGTCACCATCAAAGTAGGCCATTCTGCTCTGGGAATACCAATCCGCATCGCCGCCTGTGTCGAAAATCAAATTTGTGTCCAATGCCTCGGAAAGACCGTTTGCAAATGTGGCTCCACTCATCAGGAAAACTAATATTGATGCAAATAATATCCTTCTCATCCTACTACCCTTTCAAAAATTGCTAAAATTCCAGCATATTCAATCTGTACCTGATATTACCCCTCCTTAGGTAAATTAATCCGAAAATGCCTATATATAGTTAAGTGCCACTGGTTATATCAAATGTAACATTTATTCTGCCTTTAAATGTTAAAAATCTCACCCAATTAAAAGATATTGGCGTTCTTACCTCCCATTAATCGTCCAGAAATGACCCCAAGTTAAATCATAACCTTATAAGCTTAAAGGCATATACATAAAAATAGCCTCAAAATCAGCATTTATGGGCGTTTTTCTTACTGTTATTCCGGCCATGGGTGATTCTCACAATATTTAAAAAAACAGCGCTGAATTATCGGGCAATTACGCAGGCCCTAAGACATAATCTCAGAAAAGCAATCCGGCTTCTGATTTATTGGGATTCCGTGCTTTTTGCTGAGTCACTTTGACTTTTTTATGCGTTTTTGGCACAAATACAAAGATTCGTAAAAAATTTTAAAATAAATTTATTTTTTTGTTGACAAATACTACAGTGCATAGTACTTTGAGCCAAAGTAGTGATTGTCGAGGTAAGTTTTCAGATATGGAGGTTAATATTATGAGCGGTAAATTACTTGACGATTTAGGCGAGCTTCAGCGTGCGGTAATCGAGGTAGTCTGGGAGCTTGGCGAAGCAAGCGTCCACCAGGTACGCAAACAGCTTGCCCTCAAGAAGAAACTCGCCTATACAACGGTCCTGACCGCTATGCAGAAGTTGGAAAAAGCCGGCTGGCTCCGGCATCGCAAGGAAGGCAAAACATATGTTTATATACCAACTCGGAGCCGCGAAGAAGCCGGCGCAAGCTCGGTGCGAAAGTTTTTGGAACGAATGTTCGACGGTAACGCCCTTTTGATGTTTCAGCATCTGATGCGCCAGAGCAAACTCAACGATAATGAGCTTCGAGAGCTTCGCAATATGATTGACGAAAAAAGAAGGGAGACAAAAAAATGATAAGCGAGATATTCTCAGCAGAACCATTCTTTTGGACATGTCTTTGGCAGAGTACGATTTTTATTGCGGCTGGCCTTATAACCAGCTTCGTTCTCAGACATCGCTCGGCAAGGGCACATCAGGTACTGCTCCTGGCGATTATTGCGGCGGTGATTGTTCCGGTCATCAGCATATTGGTAAAGCGCTATGAACTGGGGATGTTTGAAGCAGAACCGATTGCAATTCAATCACAGCCGGAAGACCAAATTATATACGAAACGACTGGAATAACTTCCGTAGAAAATATTGAGCATAAGCCCGGTACTGTTGAAAAGGATTTAACATCTGTAATAACTACTCCAGAAAGCACAAAATTACCCCTGCGTTCGGTCTTGTTATACGGCTGGCTTGCGGCAAGTCTGGTTTTGGCGTTCCGGTTAGCTGTAACATTTTTATTAGGCGTTCGCCTGCTTGCCCGGGCGTTTCCTCTGAACTGTGATAGTATTGAACAAGCGATACATCTGGCTAAGGCAAAACTCCACATTAATAAAGATGTAAGCTTTTACAGTAGCGACGGTGTTCGCAGTCCTGTTATATGGTGCTGGAAGCGCAAACCAATCCTGCTTCTGCCGAGCTCCGCCGGAATATCTGAAAATAGAATTGACTGGGCAGGTGTTCTTTGCCACGAATTAGCGCACTACAAACGCCGTGACCATATCAGCGGATTATTGACCGAGCTTCTCGTGTGCATCATGCCCTGGCACCCGCTCTTATGGTGGGCAAAGTCCCGTCTTATAAGCTTAAGCGAGCAGGCCTGTGACGACTGGGTCGTAGCTACAGGCCAGCCCTGCACGGAGTATGCAGAGTCACTGCTCGATTTGACCCCCTGCGGCCAGATGGCCTTCGTACCCGCAGTAGTAAGCAGCAAAAAAGGTCTGGCCGGTAGGGTCCAGCGCATCCTGAAAAATAACTGCCCCAATCCCCAAACCGGAGTGTTATGGGCTTTGGCAGTGACTATTGTGGTAGTATGTCTTACAGTCGGAGTTGCATTTGCCCAGGCTCGACCCGCAAAGATGAATGAAGCAAAAATAGAAACACAACAAGTACAGGAGGAACGAAAGAATAACACACTGCCAGTTAGCTGGAAGCTGGATTATGATGATGGTCTCATGTCGGGTGGGGGTAAACGGTGGCACAGTCAGATGGCAGAGAATTTAGCATCGTTGAAGTTTGTTCCGACACCAGCCAGTACACTCGATAAGAGTCCCAAAGATGAGGAGTACAGTTTTCGGCTCCATTCCCTGCAGGGAAAGTACATAGGACAGAACACCTTGACGCTCGA
>CAZWME010000771.1:0-2993 GCA_964634515.1 uncultured Pirellulales bacterium
CCGTGAGCAGGTTTATGCCGAAGGTTTGAGTTTCATAAAAGAACAATGGCAGGCCGCAGGCTAAATGACGCGACCTGATGAAAATATTTTACCGGTTAACGTTACTTTCAGAGGAGGTACTATTATGCGTACCATTCGTTTACAACTTATTTGTGTTATGTTATTCGGTCTTTTAGGGTTGGCCACGAGTGTGGCTGCTGAAGAGGCCGGCTTTAAGCCGATTTTCGACGGCAAAACCCTCGACGGCTGGAAATCACCGAATATGAGCTACTGGTCGGTCCGTGATGGCGCAATCACCGCTCGTTCAACAAAGCAGAACCCCGTGAAATCGAATCAATTCCTTACCTGGAAATTTGGCGAGCTTGATGATTTCGAGCTTAAGCTCAAATATCGCATGAGTGGAACACAGGCCGCCAACTCCGGCATTCAGATTCGCAGCCGGGTCGAGGAAGATGGCCACGCCATCGGCTACCAGGCGGACATTGACATGGCGGGCAGATATGCCGGGGCGCTTTACGATGAACGGGCTCGGGGGATGCTTGCCCAGCGCGGCCAGAAAACCGTTATCGGCTCCGACGGCAAGATGACCCACAGTCCTCTTGGTGACTCGGGTGCCCTTATGAATATTATGAAAAAGGACGACTGGAACGATTACCACGTCATTGCTCACGGCAGCCGGATTATTCTTAAACTAAATGGTAAGGTCACGGCAGAAGTAATCGATGGTGACAAAAAGAACCAGGACCTATCAGGTGCGCTGGCGCTGCAATTGCACGTCGGGCCTCCGATGACCGTACAGTTCAAAGACATCCAGCTCAAGAGGTTGAAGATGCGTCGAAAGAAAAAGATAGTTCTTATAGCCGGTCCCCCCAGTCACAGTTACGGTACACACGAGCACAACGCCGGCTGCCTGCTGCTGGCAAAGGCGCTGAATGACAATATGCCAAATGTTTATGCAGCGACATATCAGAGCGGCTGGCCAAAGGACCCAACCGCACTTGATAATGCAGATGCGATTGCAATTTACTGTGACGGCGGCGGCGGGCACATCGCCATGCGCCATCTTGAACAGGTTGACAAACTTGCGAAAAATAACGTCGGTATCGCCTTCATTCACTACGCCGTCGAACTGCCGAAAGGAAAGCCCGGCAACTACGCCCTCGATTGGATCGGCGGCTATTTTGAAACTTTCTGGTCAGTCAATCCGACATTTGAAGCTGAATTTACTGATATTCCCCGGCACCCTATCACCAGAGGGGTAAAGCCCTTTTCAATCCGTGACGAATGGTACTATCACATGCGTTTTGCCGAGAACATGGAGAATGTCACCCCGATACTGACCGCGATCCCGCCGGACAGGACCCGCAGAGAAGGAAATGATGCTCACAGTGCCAACCCGCACGTTCGCGCGCGGATGGGTATGCCGGAGCACCTCGCCTGGGCTTACCAGCGGTCGGGCGGTGGTCGAGGCTTCGGCTTCACGGGTGGTCACTACCAGATTAACTGGGCGCACGATGACTTCCGCAAGACAGTTCTGAACGGCCTGGTATGGATTGCCGGACTCGATGTCCCCGCAGATGGCGTACCCTCCAAAACGCCAACAAACGACCAGCTAAAGGCAAACATGGACACCCCCGACCCCGGAAGCTGGAACTGGGGCCGGATCAGGGACAGAATTGAAAAGTGGAACAGTAAATAGTCGGAAAATACTTTTTTTAATGATGTTTACGGGCTCCTGATTTTGCAGAGCACAGCAAAATAAGGGGCCCTTTTTTATTTGCTCACGAGAACATAATAGCAAAACGATGTCATTGCGAAGGAGCCGAAGGCGACTGCGGCAATCTCAATCTTTACAATATGAAAAATGTCATTTCTGCGAAAGCTCTGAATCCAGAAAATATTGAAGCGCAGCGAAAATCCCGACTACTCGGGAATCAATTGAAAGAATGTGACCTCATTCGTAGGGGCTTTCCCCGCGTGGTTGCCCTAATATCCTTTTTGATTTTTACACTGCAATTTTGCTATTTAATTTTTGATTTTCACTTTTCTTTATGTTATTTTGTCACTAAAGGCGTGATCCGTACATCTTGAAGTGTTCTCCGAGATATGAGATTGTTTGGCGATAGCAAAACACCACATCCTTTTCATGGACGATGGCAGAGATGTGTATCTGCCCAAGATGCTCAGCACCATTTCCGATTAGCATAGCGTATATTTACATATCTCTTTCAGTAAGCGTCAGTGCTTGCTAAATCATCCCTGGTGTCTATTTTTCCGTCAGGACCGGCGCTAATAATAGCAAATTGCTTGCCACTTTCCGGATAGCGTTCGTAGATGAAGTCGTTTCCCCAACTGTCCTTGGGTAAATAACTCTTCTCCAGATAGCCGCCCGATTCCCAGATTACAACGTCACTGGGCTGCTCGATAAGGGCTATAAGCCCCTCATCTTCGGCTGGGAAGCGGCCCGTATCCATTCTGAATTCAATAACTCCATGATGAAGTCTTTTCAAAATGGATCGTGTTATCTGGACTCCTTGAGATACGCTTATTTGGGGAACAGATTCTTCAAAAAGCCCTAATTCATAGACCAATCCTTCGAGGCTAGCTTTTCTCGTGGCACCAAACGCAGTCAGCTCGAATGTCATCTGTGGAATTTCGATGAAGACCTTCGCTGGCTTAGCTGCACCCGATGGATCGAAGTATATTGTGCTTGACCTTCCAATATGGGTATATGCAAGAGATATCCCTTCGGGACCATGAAAGGGCATCTTGTGGATTTGGCAATCTCCATATCTTCCTTGCAGTCTTTCTACTCTTCTTTTTTCGAGTTCTTCCAAGAATATCTTAATACCATCCTTTGCTACGCCTGCCACCAAACCCACTGTCCCGAGGTTCTCTGTAATATTGTCAAATGTCATTTCCATTTCCGACTTGTCACTCTCTGTCAACTCATATGTTCCTTCATACACAGCATTGAGCTTTCTGAGAAGCAA
>CAZWME010000772.1:0-2989 GCA_964634515.1 uncultured Pirellulales bacterium
ATTGCCGGGACGGTTTGCAGCGATTGCTCCGTGGGGAAGCCTATTGGCCTTTAACAATTTCGTAGCAGGCCCGCCTGTATCTGTAATTCACTTTCATGGAGGGCAGGATAAAAAAGTTTTATACAATGGGCTACCAAACTGGAATTTCTACGGTGTTGAACATGGGATACGTCTATGGGCAACACGCAACGGATGTAAATCAGATCCCATCATTATTAAGGATGATCCTAACACCCTGGTGCGACGATGGGCAGCACAAAATGGGGTAGGTGATGTTGTCCTTCATAAGCTCAAGAACAACGGCCATAGCATGCCTAACCCTTCGACCTGTAACCTACCTGAGATTGCCTGGGCCTTCTTTAAGAATCATCCGAGAAGCAACGTTAAGATACAGTGGTCTGAATCGCAATCCTCCACGGAACCGTTTGCCGTGGGACCGTATCTGGGACAGATTCCACCCGGCTCCACGCCTCGTGTCTTTGCACCTGGATTGATTTGCGATATGCGGCCACACCAGTGGGAAGCCTGTGGGAGCTTCTCGGCTGATGGCAACACCTTTTGTTTTAAACGGCGTGGGTATGATTTTATCACAGAAAACACGGACCAAGGCTGGACAACACCTGAGCGTATAAAGAGTATTCCATTTATGTCAGGAGCATGCTGTCTGTCTCCGGATGCCAATAGTATATACTTCATGTACAAAAACGATCCCTCCAAGCGCTATCATCCATTTCGCTGCCAAAGAACATCTGATGGATGGTCAGAGCCCCGAGAATTAGGATCAACCTTTAACTACTCGGGGGAGTATGCTGGATTCTCATTAGCAGCGAATAACAGTATCTACTTATTTCGTTCTAAACCGAAGGGGGGAGGTAGCGGAGGCGGAATTTTTTACGCTCCTTATGAGAACAATACCTGGCCTCGGCTTATCAAGCTCTCTCTTGTTGGTACCTACCCGGGAATTGCCCCGGATGAGTCCTTCATAGTGTTTACTGCCATTAAACCGGGAGGGCAGGGCGCGACGGATCTGTACCTAATCCTGCGACGGCCGGATGGTAGCTGGACCGAAGCTCGGAATATGGGCCCGAAGATTAATTCCAGGTATTATGAATTCGGAGCAAGAATCTCATCGGACAAGAAGTACATGTTCTTCACCCGCGCTAACGGGTGGTTTGAAAATCCATATCGCGACACATCCGACATCTACTGGGTTGAACTCAAGGAATATCTACCCGAGTCCTATAGATAGCCTGAAGGCATAGTAAACGGACAAAGGGGCGCTAAGTGACTTCATGTGCTTGAGCTGCATACAGATGCCTCCAAAATGCATCCATTTATGTGTATAGTAAAAATTTAGAATTCTTCGAAAACTCACTTCTTTCAGGACCTGGAAAACACTCTGATTTCCAGGTGACATCTTGTCTCCATTTTGTCACTACAAATATCAATTTTGCCTATATCGAGTCCGAATAAATGTGGATTTTTTGCGAAAATACGAATATTTTTGATAATTTTTGTTGTCTTATCGGATTAAGTATCCGTTGTAAAAATGACCAATCATTTCTGAGCCCCAAAAAAGTAATTTTGCGTCATATTTTCCTCATCCCGGCGACCTTTTCATCTGTCGCCTTCCGCCCCTAATTGCGACAAAAGTGAGAGTTTGATGGTATAATCCACCCTTGCGGGCTCATCACCGATTGCGTCAAAACTGTTACATTTATAAGCGATTGCGACAATAGTAAAGCATGACAAGTAACTTCGTACGTGAGCCTTTAAACGGTGAGGAATGCGATCGACTCGTCAACGCCTGTATAACCTTCCGTGAAAAACTGGCAATCTGGACACTTCTGGATACTGGCTTACGCGTAAGTGAGTTTTGCAACTTAAGACGTAATAACATTCAGTGGCAAGAAAATCATATGATTATCTGGGGCAAAGGCGGAAGATACGGCACACGTAAAAAACGCCGGATCGTCCCCCTCACGCCGAGATCCAAGCAGCTCCTTCAACTGCATTTTGCCACAAATGATAAAATACGTTTTTCAGTCCGTGGCATCCAACGACTTGTCAAGAAAGTGGCCAACCGGGCAATAATTACCAAGCCTGTGACACCTCATATCCTTCGCCACAGCTTCGCTGTAAATTGTGTAAAGGCCGGCTTAAGTACGGCATCTTTGCGTAAGATACTCGGACACGACCGACTCCAAACCACCGAAATCTATCTGAATATCTGTCCCAGAGATGCCTTAGGCGAATTCTTCCAGAAAGTTACAGGTAATTAGTATCGATCACCGCTACAGGTCTAAACTGATAGGACTAAAACATCCTATTGGGCTAGATACCCCCAATATGTGTATAAAACATTCAAGGTTCACACCTAATCTGAATCTTTTATTAATAAGCGTATCAAAGTAAAGGAATTTAACCTTCAGAATCTTACATTACGCCTATCTGGACCTGTTAACTATGCAAGAACTCATGTGTAGCTAAAGTATTATATTTGACAGCTTTAGATTTAATATGCCTTCATGGCGTCTGTGCAGGGCGTCAGTTTGGAACACAAATCCATGAATATGAGTAAACGTCTTTTCGGATACAATTTTTTTTTGAAAATCTCTTTTAAAAATAGTCAATATTCCATACGTCAGAAACGCCTTCATTTATGGATAAACGGCTTACACCTTTACGAGAGAATCTGGATTTCAGAAGACCTGCAAGGCAAAGGCTCGACCAGGGAATTCGTTTTGCTGGCGAAAATGCATTTTTTTAAAAGGAGGTATATCATGTGTAGAAAATGGATCTATTTGGCATGTCTATTTATTCTGCTGGGCTTACCACAAATGAGCATAGTCAATGCTGCCGATGCCAGTCTTGTCGGCTGGTGGAAGCTTGACGAAACGTCCGGAATTGTCGCCCACGATTCAAGTGGCCACGGGAACAACGGCACACTCTATGGTCACCCACAGTGGAGAGGTGGTGCGCTGGAATT
>CAZWME010000773.1:0-2986 GCA_964634515.1 uncultured Pirellulales bacterium
CAATATTAGTCCGGTTTTTTGTCCCAGGGCTGAGGTGGAGTCGGGTCGTATTTTGGCCTGGCGTCCTCAGTGGGGAAGGAACGTACGACCACCTCGAGTTTTCTTCGTGCGGCGAGGACCTTCGAGTCAGTGTTGTCGATGAGGTTATTGGCCTCACCCGGGTCGGCGAGCAGGTCGAATAATTTAGCACTTTTGCCGTCCAATACCCAGAGTTTATATTGTTTATCTCGCACGACGCGGTCGGTGAATTTCATTTTTGGCGTAACACCTTCGGCGGTAAGTTTGGCGGCGCCAAAGCCCATAGCCATAATCCATTTTCGAGGGGAATCGTTTGTCTTGCCGAGGATGAGCTTTGCGATGGAATGGCCGTCAATGACGACGCCTTTCGGCAGTTTGGCAGAGGCTAATTCGGTGAAGGTCGGCATCATATCGGTAAAATCGGTCAGGGCATTGGTAACGACACCGGCGGGTACGAGACCGGGGCAGTTGACAATGAAGGGGGCACCTGGGCCGGGTTCGCTGAGGGAGGCCTTGCCGCCTTTGACGAGTCGGCCGTTTCTACGTGCTCTGATACCCCCACTTGTGCCGTTGTCGGTTGTGAAGAAGACGATTGTGTTGTCGCGAATGTTAAGCTCGTCCAGTGTTTTGATGAGCCGGCCAACGGCGAGGTCGGTGTAGCGAACCATCGCTTTGAACTGTTCCATTTTGCCTTCGGCATCTGGGTCGTGGGGTGTGGTTGTGAGCGGCCCGTGTGTCAGTGCCATAGGGAAATAAAGCATCATCGGCTTGCTCTTGTTGCGTTTGAGAAAGTCAATCAGGAAATCGGCGAATACGTCGGTACCGAATCTGCCTTTATGGGTTTTGCTGCCCTGCTTTGTGTTGATGTATGGGTCCCAGTAGCGTTTTGAACTGGGTGGGTTGTCTGATTCGTAGCCTGTCCACATGCAGTGCTCATCGAAGCCGTGCTGCTGCATTGCATCGGGCTGGACACGGAAGTCATTAATCTGCCATTTGCCTGCGGCGGCGGTTACATAACCTGCCTTTTTGAGCACACGCGCAAAAGAGAAATTGTGTTTGGGGTCGAAATGGCAGCCGGCCCCCCATCGGGGGACATCCCAGTGGTTGCACCAGCCGTGGCGGAAGGGGTACTGGCCGGTCAGCAGGGTAGTGCGGGTCGGCGTACACTGGGGCATAGAATAGGCGTTGGTAAAGCGCATTCCTCCTTCGGCGAGCATGTCGATGTTGGGTGTTTTCATTTCCTGTCCGCCGTAGCAGCTTAACCACTCGGGGCCGAGGTCATCGACCATTATGAATAGTATGTTAGGCTGTTTTGCAGTATTTCTGCTTTCGGCGGGTGCGTTTTTACAGCCGGCCAAATGTAACATTGCCGCCGCAGTACCGCCGGCTGCTGAACTAAGAAATTGACGTCGATCCATTGTTACCCTTTCCAATTTTTTATGAGCCGCCTTCGGCCTTTTTGGCAAGCTCGTTACAGCGTTTTCGCAGGGAGGTTAGAGTCTTTTGGTATTTATCATCTTTTGCGAGGTTTATTGTTTCAGCCGGGTCGTTCTGTAAATCATAAAGCTCCTCGTAATCGTAGTCAATATAGCGTGCGTATTTATAGCGTTTCGTGCGCAGGGCCTCGCTTTTGGCGATGGTTTTGTGCTCGAATGGATGCTCATAGAAGAATTCGGTCCGCCATCTTGGCTTTCTGCCTTTGAGCAGGGGCGCAAGGCTTCGACCCTGCATTTGCCGCGGGGCCTTGAGGTGGGCAAGCTCCAGGATAGTTGGTGCGATGTCCACATTAAGCGCCATTTGTTCGAGGGTAAGGCCTTGGTATTTACTGTTTGCTCTGGGGTCGTAAACGAGAAGCGGCACGCGAATAGACAGCTCGTGGGGGAACCATTTTCCTGCAAGGCCGTAGTCGCCGAGATAGAAGCCGTTGTCGCCGATGAGTATTATTACTGTGTTATCGTCGAGGCTGAGCTGTTGTAGCCGGTCTCGGATTTTCCCGATGACGACATCGACGCCGGTAATAAGGCGGTAATAACTCCTGACGGATTCCTGGAATTTTTCATTGTTCGGGAAACGCATATCCCAGCGCCTGCGTGCTTCTGAGTTTCGCAGGAATTCGGGCAGGGCGTCGAAATAGCGCCGATGGGCCGTCTCCGGTGTTGGAATGGCGTCATCTTTGTACAGGTCGGAATAAGCGCGGTCGTAAATGAATTGGCGCGGGTCGCTGTCCTGAACGTGAGGGGCCTTGAAGCTAACGGACAGGCAGAAAGGCCGGTCTTCTGAGCAGCCCTGGAGGAACTCGATCGCTTGCTCGCCCATAATCTGGGTGAGGTGTTTGTAGTTTCCGTTTTCATCTTTATTTTCGTATCGGCCCTGGCCGGGGAAGCCCTTCCAGTAGTCGTATTTATCGATGAGCAGGTCTCTTTTAGACCCGACGCCGTACTTTCCTATAAAGCCGATTCGGTAGCCGGCCTGGCTCAGAAGCATAGGGTAAGTCTTGGCAAGCGCTTCTTCGGAGAAATGTGTGCGGAAGTCGATGATACCGTGACGGCGTGTCCACTGGCCGGAGAAGATGCTGGCCCGGCTGGATGCGCAGATAGAGGTGGTAACAAAGGCGTTTGTAAACCTTACTCCGTTTGCCGCCAGGTCGTCCATATTCGGCGTCTGGATTATCGGATTTCCTGCGCAGCCCATAGCATCGGCCCGGTGGTCGTCGGTCACCAGCATAATTATATTCGGCTGTCTTTTCGGAGCGTCCTGGAGTGCGGCGAGGTTTCGGCCGCAACCGGTTAAAGACATCGCAGCGGCTACAGAACCGCCCGCCGCCAGAGATAGAAAGTCACGTCGATTGAGATTCTTCATTGTACTCTCCCTAATGTTTTTTATAAAGTATTAACTTTAGGACTTCCTTTTTGTCTATTATATTTATAAAATCAAAAGAACGAGATATCAAGAAAGAAAGCGAAAATCT
>CAZWME010000774.1:0-2980 GCA_964634515.1 uncultured Pirellulales bacterium
CGTGGTCTGCATTTGGGTGTAGGGCATCCAAATGTGCCGGTAGCCGTCGAGTTGGTGACACAGGAAAATATAGCCAAGTACACGGCCTATGGCAGACAATCAGAAAAGTAGCACCGTCTATTAATCCAGGGCATTGTTCGTGCCGGAATTGACTAATGAAGAAAGTGTGCAAATATGCAGTAGCTGCTTCGATAATAGCATTCCTTGTGTACCATAGCATTTACTTTAAAAATTTGGAAGACATAAAGGAACAGCGGCGAAGCGGAACGTTCAATGCTGCTGAGTACGCCAGAGACTTCTGGGACAATCAATTGTTTAGTGTTTTGGATAAGGCGGTCGATGTCAAAGAGCTAATCGAACTGTTCAACACAAATATGAACGAGGCTGTTAGAAGATACGGCAAGGCGCCGGGTGTTTCGAGGAGCTATGCCTACTTAGTAAGAGGTAATGGGGAAATCCTTACGATTGCCGAAGACCTTCTGGAAGTGAGCATCAGAGAACCGCAAACAAATCCGGATATCAGGATAGCGTCAGGATTCTATATTCCGGGAAATGCTGTCCGGGACGCATCCGGCCTGATTGATGTAAGTGAGTTCTCGGATACGATGAAATTTAATGAAATCAGCGGTGAAATTAACAAGATAGTGGTCAAAGACGTGATTAGGCCCTTCCTGGAGGAAAAACCAAAGGTGGGTCAAAAAATCAGATTCTTTGGAGCAACTCAAGTTGCTCAGGATGCTACAGAGGAGAAGCTTTTCGGGCAGTTGGTTAGCGGCGATACTGAGGCAAAAGAATTTCAACTTGTCACAGTTGTCCCAATCAGGTTGGAATTGGAATAATCTTAACAGAATAATACATATTATGGCTCAGTCTAAAACTGACAATATAATTCTTCAGGCCAAAAGCATCAGCAAGACATTTGGCGGCATCAAAGCCTTAGACAGTGTAAGCCTGGAGATTTATCAAGGTCAGGTTAATGCCATTGTCGGTGAGAACGGTGCGGGCAAATCAACATTGATGAAGGTGCTTACAGGTATTTACCAGCAGTACGATGGGCAGATTATTCTGGACGGGCACAAAGTCACTTTCGCGAATCCAAAGGAAGCTCAGAAAAATGGTATTGCAATAATACATCAGGAATTGAACCTGATTCCGTATTTAAGTATCGCCGAGAACGTCTTTCTGGGCAGGGAATTTATCAATCGACTCGGCTTGATTGATTATAAGAGAATGTACCGTGAAACAAAAAAGCTGCTGGAAAGACTTGATTTGCATATAAATCCCCGGACTCAGGTTTCAAATCTACGGATTGGTCAACAGCAGATTGTTGAGATCGCACATGCCCTGTCGCTGGATGCCCGCATCGTGATAATGGACGAACCCACCTCGGCGATCAGCGAACACGAGATCAAGGTTCTTTTCGATTTGATACGGTCTCTTAAGGCTCAAGGTGTTGCGATTGTTTATATAACCCATAAGCTCGATGAACTCTTTCAGATTTCCGATTCCGTAACGGTGTTACGTGATGGGAAGCTCGTAGGTTCCAGCTCGATTGAAGATGTAACACATGATGATATAGTGCGAATGATGGTCGGAAGAGATGTAAATGATTTTTTCGTAAAGGACAACGTCGCAAAATCAAAGGAAGTTTTGAGCGTCAGGGATATATGCCTTGCTCACCCAAGACGCCAAGGTGACTATGTTGTGGACAACGTCAGTTTTGCTGTAAAAGCGGGTGAAGTTCTGGGCTTATTTGGTTTGATGGGAGCCGGCCGAACCGAATTATTGGAGACGATTTTCGGCCTTCATCCCAAAAGATCATCAGGAGATATCTTTTTAAATGGCCTCCAGGTCAAGGTTAACTCACCAACCGATGCGATCAATTTGGGGATAGGCTTTATCACTGAAGACAGAAAGCTGGAAGGCCTGGTTTTTCAAATGTCGATTGCTAAAAGCATTAGTTTAGCAAGCTTGAAACAGACAGAACGTTTTGGATTCTTGAGTAACAGGCTTGAAACTCGACTAGCGAAAGATTACGTTGAACGTTTGAGGATCAAGACACCATCCATACATCAGGTTGTCGAGAACCTGAGCGGTGGAAACCAGCAGAAAGTGATAATTGCCAAGTGGCTTGCGACCAATCCACAGATTCTCCTTTTGGATGAACCGACCAGGGGAATCGATGTTAACACAAAGAACGAAATCTATCGACTTATAAGTGAACTCACTCAGGCAGGGCTTGCAATAATCATGGTATCTTCGGAATTACCGGAGATCATGGCTATCGCAGATCGAATTATTGTGTTATCAGAAGGAAAACAGACAGATGAGTTCACACTTTCACAGGCCACGGAAGAGTTGATTATGAAGGCGGCGATTCCGAAAAGCTTTAAGTTACAGTATTCTTCATGAGTATAAGGTTCTGGAATGCTCGAGTTAAAAGACCACAAGGAGATTTTAGTTAGCTTTCAATCGCTGTTGGCTCTATTGCTGATGGTGGCAGTCTTCAGTGTTTGCGCAGAAGGTTTCTTCACAAAAGACAACTTTTGGCTTGTTTTAAGGCAGGTTTCTGTCAACACGTGTCTTTCTGTGGGTATGACCCTTGTGATCCTGACTGGAGGGATCGACTTGTCAGTCGGATCGATTCTTGCCCTTAGCGGAGCTATAATGGCAGGCTTGCTTAAGAATGGATTAGAATTTCCCGTCTTCAATCTATTTGTCGGCTTTACTTTGCCAGGAGCGGTGATGGCAGGATTGATTGTGGGTTCGCTTCTTGGATTTTTCAACGGCTTGATGATTACCCGTTTCAAGATTCCTCCTTTTGTCGCAACACTGGCGATGCTGACAATCGCCCGCGGTCTGACTGAACTCTGGACCGGGGGTGCCGCAATAACCGGACTTGGCAAAACATTTGAATGTTTGGGTACTGGATGGTTCTTTGGTGTACCTATTCAGGTTTGGACTTGTGCGGCTATAGTAG
>CAZWME010000775.1:0-2979 GCA_964634515.1 uncultured Pirellulales bacterium
AAGCGGATCTATTACTGTCAGGTCGGCAAAGCGTGTGCGTTTGAAAAAGGCTTCCGGTCGCATGCCTCCGAGGGATTCGATAGATATCAATCTGAGTCTGCCTTTTTTCCGTTCGACCACACCAGTGACGGCTACTCCTTCAGTAAGGGCAAAGCGTCGATTCAAATCCGGGTGCACCATCACTTCGGACCGCCCCGAGCGATAAGAAAGGTCGGAGGTTCTTATTGCAAACTGTTGTTTGTTGATACACTTCAGTATTCCAGTAATTGTCTCGGTCATTAAAATATTCCGTGATAATTTTTTAAATAGATGGTGTTTAAGGAAACAATCGTATTATAGCATCTTATTCCAGGTTGACAAGTTGTTGATGATGGTCTGGTCCATTATATTGATTAGTGCAGACGTCCGTTATCGGTTGGTTGATATTCAGATCATACTGTAGTCGTATGGACTTCGCATCTCACGGGCAATATAACTGTTTGCTTCAGTGTCGCCGATAAACTGTTCATTGACTGGGTTCCATCTGAGCTTTCGACCCAGGCGAATAGCGATAACACCCAAGTGGCAGAGACTCGCGGAGCGGTGGCCGGTCTCAGCGGGGCAAATAGGAACTTTTCGCGACTTCACGCAGTCGATGAAGTTACCCATATGGTCGTTGCTGAGATATACGTACCTGGCATCTTTGGGAAGTTTTTCAGTGAGAATCCGTCGCTCGCTGGCTTTGATGCTGCCTCGGGTAACCCATATCCAGCCTTCGGAGCCGTGAAACTTAATGCCGTGCTGCTGGCCGTTGGGATCCTTGACACCGCCGTGCCATTCGCTGGCGGTCGTACTTTTGCAGGTGTGGACGACGCCATTGGCGTATGTGTAGATAACTTCGTATTCACTGGCAGCAGTAAAGCCGCCGGGGATCATATCAATCAATTGCCTGCCCTCAATACTGACTGGGCCGGAGCTATCCATATCCAGTGCCCAAAGGACAATGTCGTTGTGATGGGCGCCCCAGTCGGTCATCGTGCCTCCGGAATAATCCCACCAGTAGCGGAAGCTGAAATGTGTACGTTCTTTCACATATTCGACTTTGGGCGTCTGTCCGAGCCAGAAATCATAATCAAATCCTTCCGGGACGGGCGAACTCTTGAATGGGCCCTGTCGCAGCCCGGCGGGAATCCAGACTTCGACCTTGTTGATTTTGCCGATTCGATTATTACGGACTAAATTGCAGGCGAGTCGAAAATAGATACTGCTGCGCTGCTGTGTACCGGTCTGAAGCACACGTTTGGTCTGCCGCTGAACTTCGACGAGTCGTTTGCCTTCGTCGATAGTTAGGGTTAACGGCTTCTCACAGTAAATGTCTTTACCGGCTTTCATTGCTGCCATGGAGACCAGCGTGTGCCAGTGATCAACTGTGCCGCAGATAACGGCATCGATATCTTTCCGCTCCAGTAACTTGCGAAAGTCGGAGTAGCCGTCGGCGCCAGGGAAGTCTTTGCGGGCATTGCCTAAGTGGCGAATATCAACATCACACACTGCAACAATTTTACCGTGTCTCTGAGCATTTCTCGCATCGCCCCTGCCTTGTCCGCCACAGCCAATCAGCGCAAGATTAATTCTTTCGCTGGGCGCTAGGGATACTGCCTGCTGCGTTGCCCCTTGAGCTGCGCACTCATCTATGAACCAGGATGGAAGTGATGAAGCGGCGGCTACCGCGCCTGTGGTCTTGAGGAAGCTACGACGTGAGGTGACGAGGCTCTTGCTTGTCATAATTATCTCCTGAAAATTGTATTATATTATTTCATTCTTATCAAACTTGATAAAAAAATATATCTGATCAAGGATGCAGCGATCTGAGTATACGAATTACATCTCAATCGGACCACGTAAACAACTGTATATTGTTGGCGGATCAGAATCTATTTCCATAGACATTACTATTGTCCAGACGGGACCTGCACATGCTACAAACAAAGAATATCATAAATGTTTGATTTTGCAAGTGTTTAATAATATCATTCAGACCCTGTATTAGTAAGTGTGCTCTCAACGCTCTGACTTTCATCAGCGTATGTGAAGTTTGTCTGCTATTACATTAAAAAAAGAGGGGCCTATACTACATGTATGCAGTACAGGCCCCGAATTTCATTCTAATAATCTGTGTTACTTAAAAGCTGAGCTTATGGTGCCGGTGGATACAAACGAATATCATCGAAGTATATCATACCCGAACCGCCGGCAGTCGGATTGCTCCTGTTACCAAGGCCAAGTGTAATCGAAGTTACATTGGCGAGGTTCACACCCTGGTCCGCAAATAACTGGAGGTCGATATTCCATTCGGTCCAACTAGTTGCCAATGCTGCATTGGGATTATCATTAGTGACAACAGCGCTATCATTGAGAGCAACATACATCGGTTCTGCAGCGTTAGCAGAACCTCCTCGGTACCAGATTGTTAACCTGTTTACACCTTTGATTGTCCAGTCACGATTGGAAGTCAATGTTAAAGTCGCCTCGGATTTACCAACAGTGTTGTCGTATTCAAGCGGCATCGACTTATTACCACTGTGAACGATAGTCTCTTCATAAAATGGAGGATCTAAATGACCAACCGTAGAACCGTTTGACGGATCGTCGAAACCGTCAACCCAGGCGTTATAAATCCTGTTGCTGCCTTCCTCGCCTTCATTAATGTCGTTGTAGCTCTCCATATCATCGATGATAAGGAAGTTAGCTGTGGTAAAACTCCAGAGAGGGCCTGTCCACGGGCTGTCGGCGTTGGCATTATTAGCCTCATCAACACGCCAGTAGTAAGTAGTATCCCATTCAAGTTGGCCGGGCTCATAGCTCTCGGAACCGAGGTTGCCGCTGGCTTTAAGCTCAAGTGAACTTTCATCAGTGCCAAAGTAAACTTCATGTGAAGCACCAAATCCCGGTGTCCAGGTTAGAATCGGTGTCTGCTTTACGTCCGCAGCCCCATTATCC
>CAZWME010000776.1:0-2972 GCA_964634515.1 uncultured Pirellulales bacterium
CATTCCATAGAGATGGTCCTTCCAGGCGTTGTCGTAGAAGCTTAGCAGAACGGCCCTTTCACAGTTCGTAAGCTCACAGCGTAAGAACTCCTTTGCCGCTTCCCTGAGCCGCTCCAGGCGCTGAGCTCGCTCTGCCAGGTCCTCTTCGGTAAGAGAAGCATCGAATCTCTTATTAGCCCAGTCAACCAAGTCGGGGACGCTTAAGGCACCAATCTGCGCGTTTATTTCCTCGTCAAACCGACCGTTGTTGTAAGTTTCACTCAACTCGATGAGCCGTTTGTATAGAACCGCCGGCTCGGTGTTTTGAATCTGCTCTATGGAAAAATCGGCATTGTACTTTTTGTTTGCCCAGTTCGCGAGCCATTCAAAGTCGTATATACTGGTGTCCTGCCTGGCGTAAACCGTAGCCATTGCATATTCTACAGGGAACTCAATCTCCCGGCGCTTGTACTTATCGGCCGTTTCTTTGACGAGAAACTCAGACATTTCAGAGGTGCTCTTCGCCTTCAGCGAGTCAATATCCAGCTCGATGTTAAATCTGTCTTTGGCCCATTCGGCAAGTCTTTGCTTTGCAAAGTCTTTATCGAGGAACGGGGCAAGTTGTGAGCAATCTATCTTATCGATTTTCTCACCTACGCTCTGGGCCAATTTCTCTTCAATCTCCTCGGCGGATTGACCTTTTATATCGCGCGAATGAAGACTTACACCTAACACGTTAGCCGCCCAATTACACATCCCGGCGATGTCCCATCTGCCTGCAGCGCCGGAGTCCTGCTGGTATTCACCCAAAGAAAGCGATATATTACTGGCCGCGTTTTCCTTGGCCCTGTCTTTGATTAACGCCTCGAGCTCATCAGCGCGTTCAGGCCCAAAACCAGTAACATCGGACGGTTTCAAGTCCACCTCAAAGGTTAATCTGGCCCATTCCACGACTGACCTGCACGCGTAGTTTTTGTCAAGGAAAGCTTGACAATATTTCGCAACCGTAGAATCAATCGTCTCCCGGATGACGGCAGCCAGACCTTTTCCGGCCAGGATTTGGCGCCGACGGAAGTAAAATTCCTTTCTCTGGTAGTCCATTACCTCATCATATTCGAGCAGGTTTTGTCGTATGTCGAAGTTGCGCTGTTCAACTTTTTTCTGGGCCTTTTCAATGCCCTTGCTTATTCTACTATGATAAATGGGCTGACCTTCTTCCCAGCCAATCCATGAAAGCGCTCTGACGGTCCACTCGGGGGCGAAAATTCGCATGAGGTCATCATCGAAGCTGAGGAAGAATTGACTACAGCCCGGGTCGCCCTGCCTACCACAACGTCCACGAAGCTGATTATCGATGCGCCTGGCCTCGTGGCGCTCGGTGCCCAGGACATGCAGGCCGCCCATCTTAGCCACGACGGGGCCAAGTTTGATGTCGGTTCCACGACCTGCCATATTCGTTGCGAGGGTTATGTTGCCTCGCACTCGGCCGTCGCGGCCTTTATGCTGCTGGCCTGCTTTTTCGATGATAAGAGCTTCCCTTGCATGGTTCTTGGCATTGAGAACCTCAAGGCCTAATTTTTCTCTGAGACTGTTCAATACCCTCTCCGATTCTTTATCCCGCCTTGCACCACGAACGTCGTCAAGCTCAATCTTCATACCGAGTAGCTTTTCTGCGATGGCAATCGCAAGTGCTTCATTTTTTTCCACGCTCGTTGTGCCCACGAGTAGTGGTCGGCCTGCGCTGCTGATTTCGTTTATCTCCTCTATTACCGCATTAAACTTTTCCGGCATTGTTTTGTAGATTACGTCATTCTGGTCGTCCCTGATGCAGGGCTCGTTGGTCGGTATTACAACCACATCAAGGTTGTATATCCTCATAAACTCATCCGCCTCGGTGGCGGCGGTGCCGGTCATGCCGGCTAACTGGTCATAGAGTCTGAAGAAATTCTGCAGTGTTACGGTAGCAAGTGTTTGAGTTTCTTCTTTTATGGTAACACCTTCTTTGGCCTCTTTGGCTTCGATGGCCTGGTGCAGTCCGTCGGACCACTGCCGACCGTGCATCAATCTACCGGTGAATTCATCCACTATAACCACTTTATTGTCATCCACAACGTAGTCTCTTTCCCTCTCAAAGGTCAGGTGTGCTCGCAGACTCTGCTCCAAAAGATGGGGCCATTCCATATTTGAGCCGGTATAGAATGAGCCGACGCCGGCGATTTCCTGGGCGGCGGCAACCCCTCTTTCTGTAAGACGGACGCTCTTGGCCTTGTAGTCTATCTCGAAGTAGCGTGTTACGTGTCCGCCGGCCATCAATGCATCAGTCTTGACCTTGCGGATTACCTGCTGCTGCTCTGTTCGGTCTTGTTCAATCTCGGCTATTCGTCTGCGGGTTTCTTCAACCCTTTCGGTATCCTGGTCCTTTTCGGCTTCTAAAAGTTCTGCCTTGGCAAGCTTAAGCTGGCCATCGGCGTAAGCGAGCTGTTCTTCTGCCTGCTCGAATTCGGTCTCCAGCTCCGGGACCAAACCACGATAACGCAGACGAGCACTAAGGGACGGGGCCTCAACTTCATCATAATCAATCTTACCAATGGGCCCGAAATCTCTTTCTTGACGCTCTACGAGCTTGGTTGCCACATTGTCTGCTTTGCGATATCTTTCTCTTTTCATATTGCCAAAGGCCGGACCCGATATAATCAAAGGCGTTCTTGCTTCATCGATTAGAATTGAATCGACCTCATCGATGATGGCGTATTCCAAAGGACCCTGGACCATCTGCTCCAGTGATATCTTCATATTGTCGCGCAGATAATCGAAGCCGAACTCGTTGTTTGTGCCGTACGTTACGTCGGCGGCATATTGGGCTTTGCGCTCATCACCGGCGCTGTCCATATCCGCCTGAATGGCACCTACGGTCATTCCGAGTGCGCGGTATACCGGTCCCATCCATTCGGCGTCACGCTCCGCCAGGTAGTCATTGACGGTAACTATGTGGA
>CAZWME010000777.1:0-2968 GCA_964634515.1 uncultured Pirellulales bacterium
GAAGCTAAGGTATCGCCCGTCACTCACGCGGCGAAGTGCCACACCAATGGCGCCGGTGTTAGAGGAATTCCACGGCAACCCATTCGCATCTGTGATTTCCTCGACATCCAAGTTTGGATGGGATCCTCCAATAAGACCAAAGGAGATTTGACCGTTGGGATAGATCCGAAACTCGGGTGAACGAATCAGCAGCGTCTCATGCGCCTGGTCGCGGGTATTGGTGCCGTCCACGGCCTCGAAGGGTATAGGACCAACAAAAGACGGTGGACTGAGCGGCAGGGGCGGCACGGAATTGCCAACTGGAGGATCATCCTCGCTGATGAGCCCCAGGTTAGTAGGCCCACCGGCTGTCGTGGAACCCCAGACTTGGGTCCAGCCCTGCAGAGTCCGGTCATCAAAATCATACGTTGTGACCGGGATTCCCTCAATGATTACCACGCTGTCAATGGCGCCCCAACCCCATCCACCATTGTGGTAATCAATGAAGTCCAGGGTGTACATCTCATCGCCTGAGACGAGACCGGAAAGCTCATCCTCGCCTAAGGTAATGGTCTCCCAAAACTGGCTGCCACTTTCCGAACGCGAATAGAAGCTAAGGTATCGCCCGTCACTCACGCGGCGAAGTGCCACACCAATGGCGCCGCTGGTAGATGAGTTCCACGGCAACCCATTCGCATCCTGGATGTCGTTGACATCCAAGTTTGGATGGGATCCTCCGATAAGCGCAAAGGAGATTTGACCATTGGGATAGACCTGAAACTCGGGCGAACGAATCAGCATCGCCTCATGTGCTTGGTCGCGGGTGTTGGTGCCGTCATCGGCCTCGAAGGGTACCGGGCCAACGAAAGACGGCGGACTCAGCGGTAATGGCGGCACGGAATTACCAACGTTCGGATCATTAGTGCTGATGAGTCCCAGTTCCGTAGGCCCACCTGCCGTCGTGGAATCCCAGATTTGGGTCCAGCCCTGCAGAGTCCCGTCATCAAAGTCATACTTCGTGATAGTACCGGAACCTCCGGATACGGCAAGGGTGAGTGACAACGTAGGGCCCTTCTCGCTATCACTAAAGCCGATGCCAAGGATCTGATTGTTATTCCGTGTCGTACCGTGGATGGCCATGGTGACCAAACCGTCTCCATTGGTCTGCTCTTCCTTCAATGCGGCTACGAGATCTGCTTCCTCGAACGGACTAACACTCAACATCTCGTTTCTGACGGCGGTGGACGTTCCGGGAATAGTCTGGTTGTCCATGAGCGCCTTCCCAAGCCAGAGTATTTTCGCGGGGTCAAGCGCGGCAATTGGGTTTTCATTACTATCCGTCGCCTCCACGGCGCCATATTGAGCAACAGCGATGTCATAGGTGAGTGTGGCGCGATCCCAATCCGTAGGAACGTCCAAAAAGGCGATTTCGACCTCATCTTCATGTTCAGGCTCTATATCAAACACACTGACCGTTGCCCCCACAATTTCGAAGCCTTGGGGCAATTGGTTGAGATCAAAGGCAAGGTAGGAGAGCAACGTAACGTGTCCCCAAATCTCAAGTAACTGGTCATCCGGCGATGGATCCGGTTGGTCAGGATACACAGCAGCGGCGTTGGCGGTATCATAGGCTTCAATAGGAATTGTGATAGTTACAGATGCGGCAATTGAAGTGAAAGGCCCTATGATCAATGCTACCGCAATGATGCTAGGTAACACAAAAGCAAAATTGGTGATTTTTAGCATTTTTTTCATTGTATTCCTCCTCTATATTTCTAGGCTGACATTGTTTTCAAGGTTATGCCATTTTCTTTTTTATTTCATTGTTGTTACCCTCCTCATAGGAGGTATCATTTCTTACTCAAGTTGACTAACTTTTTAGGCGGCCTTCCTTTTGGGCCGCAACCAATACCCTTTAAAACTCTTTACCGAGATTTCCCATATACACTTCACTGAACCACTCCTGCGAGCTTCAAGTCTCATAATAACGTAATTTCATCTCATTATCAACAATACTCTGGCGGAATCAGCGAGTTTTCTCGCAAAAAACGCAACTGCCTGATCCGGTCAAGGATTTCCCGAAAGAGCCCTTAACAAACCCTAAATATTGCCCCATTTTCGCGAATTGCACAACGTCAGAATTTTCCGAAAATACTAATATTTTGTAAGAATTTTATGTGTAACATCGGATTAAGTATCCGGGTGAAAAGAAATGTATCAATCATATCACCCCTTTGATGGTATTTTTGAAAAATCAAGGGGCTTATACCGAATCAAATCAGTATAAGCCCCAAATTTACAAATCTACTTCACAGTTTTATTTAACGGTCAAATCCACGCTTACTGTGCCGGTGGATAGAGACGAATGTCATCGAAGTACATCATGCCTGCTCCGCCGGTGCCCGATCTAAGACCAAGAGTAATCGAAGTTACATTGGTAAGGTTCACGCCCTGGTCGGCAAATGCCTGTAAGGGGGTATTCCACTCGGTCCAGCCAGCTGCCTGTGCTGCATCAGGATTATCGTTATCGACACCAGCACTGCCGTTTAACATAACATACATCGTCTCAGCAGCATTAGCTGCATCACCTCTGTACCAGATTGTCAGTGTGTCGACACCATTCACTGTCCAGTCATTATTGGAAGTCAATGTCAAAATCGCCTCGGATTTGCCAACAGCGTTATCATAGTAAAGCGGCATCGACTTATTACCGCTGTGAACGATAGTATCTTCGTAAAATGGAGGATCTAAATGACCAACCTGAGAACCGTTTGCCGGATCGTCGAATCCATCCACCCAGGCCAGATATATCCTGTTGCTCCCGGGCTCACCTTCATTAATGTCATTGTAGGACTCGAAGTCGTCCACAGTAAGATAATCAGCTACTGTGAATCTCCAGATTCTGCCTTTGTTGATAGATCCATCGGTATTAATCTCATCGATTCGCCAGTAGTAAGGCCCGCCGCCCCATTCAACACCTTCGGGGGGA
>CAZWME010000778.1:0-2964 GCA_964634515.1 uncultured Pirellulales bacterium
CTCAGTCTCTTTTGGCATGTAGCTGTCCGGCGCTGTGTTTAATTGGTTAATTTGTGAGTGTCTAATTGGTCAATAGATAATTTGGATACTCACAACTCAATATTCACTGCTTACTAATTACCGTATCTGACGAACTGTACCTTGGTGAAATTTATAGTTTATGTTCACATTTTGAGCAACGCTTTTTTATTTTCTATATGTATTTATTTGGATTTGCTCTATGATAGGTGTCGAAATGAGATTCGAGAAAATAGAAATAGATCCACGAAAGAATCCTGCGATATTGGACACTGCGACCTGGGAAGCCTCAAGTGCCTGGGGCACAGTCTCGGACGTGGACAAATCCCACTGGAACTCAGTGTTACAAGCAGTCAGGCAAGGGCGTCCATTGCCTGTTGATAAACGTTGTGTTGTATATGCCGGATCCTGTGCCGAATATCGAAAAAGTATGTTCTTCCTCGCCGGCCTTGTGGATGGTCAGCAGGTATTCATTCAGCTTGGAACCGATAGTAAAGACACCATCCTGGGACAGCCGATTGGCACCCGCTCTCTTGAAAATGGAACTCATCTGGCCGTGTATCGTACGGATGCTGAGACTATTGACCGCTATGTCACTGTGATAAAGCCGGAAAGGGGCCCTAAAGCACTCGGCTCTGTACCTCGACTGGGTGTTGGTTCGAGAATGTCAATCGCCGCCTGGCCGGGAGTGTGGCAGGCAATGAATAAATGTAATTTCCATGCCAACCCGATTCAGAACTCAGTTCGTGAAGTAAATCTGCTTCAGGACATATTGGCTTGCCGTCCGCCACGTTTTAATTACCTGGCCAATTTTGGCCGGGTCGAGGAAGGGCACACCGGCAGCACTTTCGAAGGGCTCTGGGTGGCCGGCGTGCTGGAAGCCCTCAAGGCCCCTTCTTCCCCGGCGTTCGGCGCCGATGCAGACCACATAACCGTAAGGCGCAGTGCCGATGATATTATTCGTGCCAAACACATTATAGAAGCAGCTCGCCGTTACACTTTTTTCACCCTGGATGTGTCCGATATTCTGGATTATGATGCAATGAACGTTAGCTCGAAAACCGCAGCCGAGGACTATCTTGCCAATCATATTTGTCTGCCGAAGCAGCAAAATGAAGTCGTCGCTTATCACCGTCGGAAGTGTTTGGCCGGACAACAGTACCAGTTAGACAAGGCATCTGTCGGACGGCTGGTAGGCAAGTACTGGCCTGCGCTGCACGCGGTCGAGCAGCTGTCCAGCCATATCAGGGCGGTACGAAATGAGGTCTCTTTCGACCTCGAGCTTAGCATTGATGAAACGCCATCCGGTGTAGATGCATTTACCTGCCTGACAACAGAGAGTGAGCTGATGTTTCTAATACTTGAGCTGCAAAGGCGGGGGATACCCGTGACACATATCGCTCCAAATTTTGGAGTAGAAAAGGGTTCGGACTACAGAGGGCAGGACGGCCTGGTCGCTTTGGAGAAGCGCATTCGGGGGCTTTATGAAATCTCTTGTGAGTTTGGACTCATGCTGGATTGTCACTCGGGTGATGATCTCAAACCGGCGACCAGGCGTGCCATTGGCCGAGCTGCACAAGGCAATATACACTTTAAGATATCTCCTTTCTCACAGGTGATATTTGCTGAGACGATGAAGGATGTAGAACCTGAGAAGTTTAGTTTTTGGTGGGATGACACACTTGACTATGCTCGCCGAGAAGCGGCTGCAGGTTCTGATTTTGCCGCACAATGCTTGGACCGGCATGAGGCAGGTGATGATCTGGAATGTTCACCTGATCATGCGGTCTTTCATTATTACAATTTTGCCTCGGTGGGCAAACGTGACCAACAAGGACAGTTTATTCACCGCGAGAAGTTTTATGACCTGTCGGAAGATTTCTATAGAGAATATCAGAAGCGCATTTGCAGCTACCTTTGCGAAGTGGCGGCGGACGTCTTTAATCGCACATAAATAAATCCCTAAGGAAATGCAGAGATATTTTGAGTAAGCTGTTTGCTTTTCGTATGATATGTTATTTAAATGGGAAATAATACAATGGAGCAGCGTTTAGGAGAAAAAACAGCAATTGTTACCGGCGCCGGCCAGGGAATCGGCAAGGCTGTGGCGTTGCGCCTGGCCGAGGAAGGTGCAAATGTGGTCGCTGCAGACATAAACCTAAAGACCGCCCAACAGACTGCTGAGGAAATTCGGGTGCTCAATCGCCGCGCATTGGCCTGTTACATTGACATTGCCAACGTTGCTAAGATTCAGCCGATGATTGATCGTGTTGTAACCGAATTCGGCAGAATCGACATTCTCGTGAATGCTGCAGGTGTGGCACAAACGGGGCTCTTTGTGGAGCTTACCGAGCAGGAATGGGACCGCATTGTTGATACCAACCTGAAAGGGACGACCTTCATTATTCAGGCTGCCGGTTGCCGGATGATAAAACAGGTTCCGAAGCAAGTCAAAGCAACGGGGCATGCAGATCGAAGCTATGGAAAGATTGTGAACTTTTCCTCAATCTCCGGCCGGCACGGCAGAGCGGAGCAAGTGCCATACGCGGCGAGCAAGGCTGCCATTATCAGCATCACACAATCTGCCGCTCTGGCCTTTGCTAAGTATAATATCAATGTCAATGCCGTATGCCCCGGTGTCGTTCCCACCATGATGTGGGAACAGATCGAACAGGATAGGGGACGTATATCGGGCCTGGCCCCGGGTGAGTCGATGAAATCATTCATTGAACGAACCCCGTTAAAAAGGGCCGGCAGCCCTGAGGATCTGGCTGGTGTTGTTGCTTTTTTATGTTCGCCGGATTCGGACTATATGACCGGACAGACACTGAATATTGACGGTGGGTTTGAAATGAATTGATTAAATGTCCGGCTACAAAACACAGGCGTTAAAAACGGTTGCCAAAATCAGGCTTGAGATAGAAGTATAGAGGAGCCAAAACATGA
>CAZWME010000779.1:0-2958 GCA_964634515.1 uncultured Pirellulales bacterium
TCTTCCGGGCTCGGCATCACCCCTTCGCGGACCGTCGCCATCTGCGGCCACCGGTCGAGATTGATAATAGTCGCAACGATATTACCCCCGAAGGCCGGCCGTATCTGAAACAAAAGGTTCTTATGCACCTTCTTGTCCTTCACCGTCTCGTGGTCGCCTATTTGCAAATCGGTACAGTCCGCCGTAAGACCGGCCTTCGTTGCGCTTGCAATCCTCGGCGCCAAATCTCGACCGGCTATCGTCGCCCCGTAAAGAACTATCTGCGGCTCATACTTATGGATTAAATCGTACATCACCTTGGCATAACTGTTAGTCTGATACTCTCCTAACAAAGGGTCCTCAACCAGATAAACCTTGTCCGCTCCGTAGTGTATCATCTTGCCCGCAACCTCTTTGACGTTGTCCCCTAATACCGCTGCCGCTAATTGCACACCTAAAATATCAGCTAAATGCCGCGCCTTGCTCATCAATTCTATCGGCGTGTCCTCTAACTGCCCGTTATGCTGCTCGGCAAATACCCAAACCTCACCTTTTCTGTTCACTTCTATCATATCTCGTCTCTCGTTATATCCGTTTTATGTCTCCTGTCATCCATCGTCCGTCTTCCGTCTTCTAACTTCCGTTTGCTCCCGCATTTCTTTAGCGAGGATCATTCCGTCCTGGCTATTTCTATGCTGGGGCTTGACCCACCGTTTCTTTCTGTTTTGAATTTCTGTTATTCGAATCTGTTTCGAATTTTCCATTACGCTATCGTCTTCTCTTCAATCAATTCGTGTATCATATCCGATATTCCCTTATCGGTCGGCTCAACTTCCTTACTTTCCTTCGCCGATAAAACAACGCTCTGAATCCGATGCACTTTTGTCGGAGAGCCGCTTTGCCCGCACCAGTTCAAGTCCGCCTCAAGAAAATCCAGGTCCCATTGCTTAATCAACAACCCTTTCTCTACTAATTTGCTGCATTTATGCTCCGACAGTTCCTTAATGTCCGCCTCTCCGGCCTCCGGATTCTCCGCCTTGATTTTACCCTCTACCTCAATCGGCGTAAGTGCCTTTTTATACTTCATCATCTTCTTTGCCGCCGCAACTCTCGGCTCATTCGCGTCGCCCATTACTGTAAGCAGCACCGGCATCTCCGCCTTCACCTGCTGCCAGCCGTTCCCGATATTCCGCTGCGCCGTTATCGTCTTTCCGTCGAGCCCTTTCAATTCCTCGACGTATGTAATTTGCGTAACGCCTAATTTCTCCGCCAACTGCGGCCCCACCTGGGCCGTATCACCATCAATCGCCTGCCGCCCGCAAAGAACGATATCATAATCTAATTTCTTTACCGCACAGCTAAGGATATAGCTCGTCGCTAATGTATCGCTCGCCGCGCATCGCCGGTCCGTTACCAAAATCGCCTCGTCCGCACCGCGAAAAAGCGAATCGCGAAGAATCGCGCTTGCTGCCGGCAGCCCCATCGCAATTACCGTTATATGCCCGCCGAACTGGTCCTTTATCTCCAAAGCCAGTTCCAGAGCGTTAAGGTCTTCCGGATTGAATATGGCCGGAAGTGCCGACCGCTTTACCGTACCGTCGTCGTTCATCACATCGCCCGTAATACTCTTGGTGTCCGGAACTTGCTTAATCAGTACAACGCACTTATAACCCAACTGTCTTCTCCTTACTTTATTTCATATTTATCAAAAAAAATATCTCTTTAGAGATACACTTTACCCCCATTAGATACGTTTTTACTATCCAAAGGGGCCTTACCACATCCTCAGTACGCAATACGAGACAAGTTGCGTATTCTATCCGGATTTATTCCCAAGTCAAGCTCAAAAGTGAAATGCTGGCGGTCTATAAATAGTCAATTTATCCCTAAGGGATAGTCAATTTATCCCCGGGGGATCGAAATCTTAGCCTTTTTTCAATATGGCTGTCTTGCTGAAAAACACTTTTGGTCTTTCAACTTCTGTCAGTCCGGCCTCTCGGGCCTTTCTGATGGTTTCTTCAAACGCTACCTTTGAAACATGAAAGGGCGGCTCTATTATGAAAATTCGTCCGTTCGGATTGAGTATGTTTACTATCTCATTAAAAAATTCTTCTTTATTTGGTATTTCATGGACCACATAGAATAATAGAACAAAATCAACATTCTCTGACACGCCCATAGCGTCCTCTTCGCACTTATGCAGCCTGATACGTCCCTCGAGTTTCGTCCCTTTAATCTTGTCTTTTAGTCTCGAAAGCATCCCTTCCTGCAAATCAGCGGCAATAACCCGGCCGGATTCACCGACCATTTGAGCAATGTCAATCGAGAACAATCCCGGCCCGCATCCGACGTCCAGAACGGTCATCCCTTCTTCAATATACGGCCCGAGTATTTTCTGAGGATTTTGCACCCATCTTCGAATCTTGTTATCCAGGCCGCCTGCCCTCTCAACCGGGCATACACGGTTCTTTCTATCATTCACTGTATCTTCCTCTTCTAAAAGGCAAACTATTGCTTATATGGTTTCCGCATAACGAAAAAGCTCATCGGCCGCTATAGGATGCATTTGAATAACAGTCTCCTGCGGTAATGTGTTAGCCGCCTTTTAGTGTGTAGCCCGAGGACACGGATTACACTCTTTTCCACTGCGCCGTTCTTTCCTTACATGTATAATTCAAAACACAATTCAGTAGCTATTGCACCCTTCTTATAACTTATTCGAGAAATTACTTGTAAAGTAACGTATGTATGACTTTCGCTTCAAAAGCATGTCCATATTTCATCGGGACGACGTAACAACTTTACGGAGTACTCCTCAATGTCTTTCTTTTCGGCCTCTTCGATTGTTAGTTCTTCAAATTTGAATGCGCCGTCGGCCCAATGAACGATGTAAGGCTTCTTGGAGCTCGTTAAACCCCAGCCTATATACCATTTTATCGATACTCCCATGGCAATTGCATCATCCAAATTTTTTAGAAA
>CAZWME010000780.1:0-2956 GCA_964634515.1 uncultured Pirellulales bacterium
TTGACGGTGTGGTAACTCACCCTCTTCAGTTCCGAGACCTCTCTCTGATATCCTTTTCCTTCACTGACACAAGATATGATATACTATCGGGTCATTTTGCCTTGTTGACATTTTTTGCATTATATGACAGGGTTTGTTAGGTTGGCGGCAAGGATGCAATCTATATAACATTATTAAGTTTATTAGGGGATACCGAAGTGCTTGCCAGAAGGTAGCTGTAACAAGGGCCTGTGGAAGGCAGGGTATCCCCCATATCTTAGTTAAGGGCCTTTCCTGACCTTAAGAAGAGGGGAGGTGATAAAAGGAAAGGCCGTTTAACTTCACATGTGTAAAGATGAGGAAAGAGGTGATTTTTGAAGGGGTAAAGTCTGATTATCTGAACCTAATATTTTGATAATATTAACTTTTAAAAGGAGGCAAATAATGGAACCCTTATTCAAGAAAACCTTTATTATGTTCCTGAAAAAGGTCACGATTTTTACTATTATGGTGTTGCTACTTCTGATTGGGTTCGGTACGGATACGCTCATGGCACAGGGGAAAGGCAGTATGTTTTCCATGTCAGGAAAATTCACTGGTGTATACGGTGAATCAACAGCCGAAAAGCAGGAGACAGATATCACGAAGCCCATGTACGTTGACATAAACGATTATTATTACCTGGGTAATGGCGAGGTCGCCTCTTTTCTCCGTCAAGAAAATACCTATGTTTTGATCCACGATCGAAGCCGCGTGTCTTCTCAGGAGTTGTCACAGTCCATTGAAGCTCAATTCGGTGACCAGGTGGAGGTTGTCAAAAAGCATGCTCTTGCTGATTATGTGATGATTCGCGTCAAAAATGAGGACCAGACCGCCAGCATCATTTCCGGGATCTATCAAAGCGATTCAGCTATATCCTATATTTCACCTGTGTTGCAGAGCAAGGAAAAGGGTGGGACTCTGGCCATTCAGCCCCAACTTATTGTGAAAATTGCCGCCGATAAGGACCCGCAGGAAGCCATTGCATTGTTGCAGGAAATGGGCTTGTCCTTCGTATCACAACTGGCTTTTACTGAGACTGAATTCACATTTGACATTGATGAGCCGGTGTATGATATCGGAAGGATCTTTGAGATCACCCGGGAGGTCGCTGGCCTTCCCTATATCGAATGGGCAGAGCCCAACTTTGTGACGGCCATTCAAACAATGTTCACCCCCAATGACCCTCTCTATAGCCAACAGTGGCACCTGAATAATACCGGACAGAACGGCGCCGTCGTTGATGCAGATATTGACGCCCCCGAAGGATGGAATATCTCTACGGGCAGTGGAACTGTTATTGCGGTCTATGATGATAGTGTCCAAGTGTCTCATCCGGATTTGGACATCTGGTCCAATCCCGGCGAAACCGGCGGGGGGAAAGAAACCAACGGCGTTGATGACGATGGCAACGGATATATTGACGACTATCAGGGTTGGGATTTTACAGACGACGACGAAGATCCCAGCCCTGTGTTATCGAGTGATAATCACGGCACCGCGTGTGCCGGCGTTGCCGGTGCCGACGGAAACAACAGTCTGGGTGTTTGCGGAAGCGCCATAGACGCCGTGATCCTTCCCGTCAGAATGGGCTCGGGGACCTGTGCAACATTTGGTGAGGCCATGCGCTACGCAGGAAAGTATGCTGATGTGGTGAGTAACAGCTGGTCGATCAGCGCCTGCCAGAGTGAACTCAATTCGGCCATATCCGACGTCGTCAACGGGAGTATCGCAGGTGCACGCAGAGGTGTCAAAGGGACGCCAGTGCTTTTTGCAACAGGGAATAACGCCAGCGGATGGGTCAAATTCACCTTGACCGGCATTCCTGCTGGTACATTTGATTATCACTGGAAATTTTCCAAGGATTCCAGCGAGACCTACGGCTATGACACGGTATGGCTGGATAGTGTCACCTGGCCAGGTGGCGGCACCTCGAATTTTGAAGGCGATACGGTCGGCACTATCCCCAGCGGGTTCACCAGTGGTGGAGCTGCCACCTGGTCGGTGGTCAGTGACGGCACGCATGCCCGAGGGGCCTCTGGAAAATCGGTGAAGGCCGGAACAATCACTCATAGCCAGGAGACCAACCTGTACAGATCCTATTATAGCGCTACAGGCGGAACGTTAACATATTGGGCCTGGGTTTCATCTGAACAGAATTATGACTTGTTTGAGTTTTATGTGAATAACGTCCGCTTCCATGTGTGGACAAACGGTCAGTATGGCCATAACAACAATGTGGGCTATCCTGCATCGAATCCGAATACCATTGCGGTCGGTGCCAGCACCGATGGGGAGCCTGGGTCGGTTGAAGAGCGATCCTACTACAGTCAATTCGGTCCAGAAGTCGATGTGGTCGCATGCAGCAGTGGCGGTGGACAGGGGATCACCACTACAGACCGAACAGGAGCGGACGGTTATGCCTCAGGAGACTACGCCAGTGATTTTGGCGGCACGTCATCCGCCACTCCGCTAGCTGCCGGTGTTGTCGCCGATATCCTTGCATTCAACCCGAATCTGACTGCAGCGCAGGCCCGGCAGATATTGCGGAATGGAACAAACAAAATCGGCCCTTATGCTTATACCGGCGGAAGAAATGACTATTATGGCTATGGTCGTGTAAATCTATACAACTCGATAGGTGGAGTGACAATCCCCACCGACTTCGACGCTGACGGTGTCCCCGACATCCTGTGGCGCAAGAATACCGGCTCCAATGCCCTCTGGTATATGCAGAGCAATGGCACCTCGATCAAATCTGCAGGTGGAATGCCCAGCTGCGGCACAAGCTGGGAGGCCGGTGGCGTTGCGGACTTCGATGACGATGGGGTCCCCGACATCCTGTGGAGAAACCCCGCAACCGGCTCCAATGCCCTGTGGTATATGCAGTCTGATGGTACTGCGATCAAAGCTGCAGTTGGGGTGCCAAGCTGCGGCA
>CAZWME010000781.1:0-2950 GCA_964634515.1 uncultured Pirellulales bacterium
TATCCGGAACTTTTAACTGTCGCCGGAAGGTAAGAATGATTGTCGCTGATCAGTTTTGTTAAGATTCACCGTTTTAACCGTTATCAATCGGTAAAAAAAGACAAAAACAAGCATAATAACCGTCTGACCAAGTACACATGGTAAGGGAGTCCCAATAACGGCTCTGCTTAAAGAGGGCAAGCCTACCATCCTTTTGGGTCCCATACACCCCCGTCACCCCCCAAGGCCCCCTTCAAAAAATTGAATCACGTTTAGGGGAGCATTATGATATTCACGGCAGTGCCCCCTTGGGGGATTTCTACGCATATAATCCGTTCTTTCGCTGGCATAGCGCCAGAGACCACTGTGGCGCATAGAATTGAAAGCTACGGGATAGTTTGCCCCAGTTCCCGATAAGTTCAATTGTGGTTTTCAAATTTAACATATTTCGTTAAGAGGTATGATTCCTATACCACAAGGCCGACCATAAAACCCCACCCCACCCAGCAGGGCCTTGCCTTTTTTGCTTTCATATATCTTCCATGGGTTCTGGTTTGCGATTGTCCAGAAGTGTAAAATTGACTTACTTGCCGGAGGGGTAGGTACTACTTATCGTCAATGGGGGGACCTTCCCTGCCCCCCCCTGCAAAAAAGCATTCTTTTTTTTGCTCAATAATCGCTGAATATAGCGGTCTTTTGCTTTGCTTTCCGGCAGGTTTACTCCAGCTTTCCTACAAGTTTCAACTGTTCTTTACCTGCGGTTTGCTTTGTCCTTGCCAGTGCCGGACGGATGATTGCGCCTACCTACCTACGCTCGGACAGTACCGCGAAAGTTCGGGCCTGTGAGTTCTGCCTGCCTGTGAGTCTTAACTATCAGTCGATAAAATCACAAACCTGCTTAATTTTCGGATAGTGCCGATTAAAACTAAAGAATAATAAATAATATTTTAACTTATAAGTCTCTATTATAAAGTATCTTACTGAATCCATGAAAACTTTATCTAAAGATAAGGCTTGACATGGCCGATATAAATGTTAGACTTTAAGCGTTTGAAAAGTGAATAGATTAAGGTTATCGTGACCTTGATATAAAGTGGCCGGGCGATACGCCAATATCCCCGACCGTGGTTAACACCTAATACGGAGGTATTAACAATGGCAAATCTAACACAAAACAAGTCGAACGTCAAACAAACAGAAGCACTAACAAGGGCAATTACAGGACAAAGTCTGTCCAACTACCCGCAGATATTCAGGGGTTTTAAAGCTAAAGGAATCGCCGAAGACCAAATCCTGCCGCGCGAAAATGTTTTTACCTATCAGGCATGGAAAGCATTAGGTCGGCAAGTCCGAAAAGGCGAACACGGCGTAAAGGTCTGCACTTTCGTCCCGATGGAACTAAAAGACGGCAAGGACGATAATGGTATCGAGAAAACAGTTGTAAGAAGCAAACCGCGTATGACTACCGTTTTTCATATAAGCCAGACCGACGACGTAAACGCAGGGAAGGCGGTATCGGCATGAAACTCTTTGAAACTCACAGACCAAAAATTCTTGACGCTGTACTCGGTCAAGACAAAGCAGTTAAAACAATCAAGAGACTAATTGAGCGCGGTATCGGGGGCCGCGCTCTTTGGATCAGTGGCGCTTCGGGCACTGGCAAAACAACGATAGCCCGGATTGTCGCTGAAAGTATTGCCGATAGTCTCTATGTTCAGGAATTTGACTCTGCTGACCAGTTGACGGTATCAGCCCTTGATAAAATCGAAGATGATATGAGCTACAGGGCTTTCGGCAAGGGCGGCAAGGCGATAATTATCAATGAAGCACACGGACTACGTAAGCAGTCTATAAGACGCTTGCTCGGCCTTCTGGAGCGAATCCCTGAGTACGTAGTGTTTATCTTCACAACTACCAAACAGGGGCAGGAAAAGCTATTTGAGGATAACATTGACGCTAATCCATTGTTGTCTCGATGTATCGAAATAACATTAACGAATCAGGGGCTTGCAAAAGTTTTTGCAGAGCATTGCAGGAATATCGCAACCGCCGAAAACCTTAACGGAAAGCCCCTGCAAACCTATATAAAACTGGCTCAAAACTGTAAAAATAATTGTCGGATGATGCTACAGGAAATCGAATCCGGCTGTATGCTTTAAGGAATCCAATTATGAAAACCGAAGCTGTAGGATATTGCCGAGTATCATCTATCGGCCAACAAAAAACAGGGACTGGATTAGACCGTCAAGAACAGGCTATCAAAGCCTATGTGAAACAGGCAGGATATAAACTAACAGAGGTCTATCACGAAGCATTTACCGGCACTGAAAATGACCGGCCTGTCTTCGAGAAGATGGTTACTGATTTACTCGATAACGGATGCCGAGTTATTATCTGTGAATGTCTCGACCGGCTTGCGAGGGATTTATCTGTTCAACTACAGATTATCGCTCTACTGGCAAATAAAGGCATTACGCTGATAAACGCACTTACCGGCCAAGATGTTACTAATCCCACGGACGCAATGACTAAAGCGATGATCCAAATTCAAGGAACGTTCGCGGAGCTTGATAAAAACCTGCTTATCAGGAAACTCAAGAAAGGCAGGCAGGCCAAAAAAGAAAAGACCGGCTCTTGTGAAGGTCGAAAACCTTACGGCTATTATCCGGGCGAATCTGAAATCCTTGACCGCATAAAACAATTGCATCGGAAAACAAAGTACGAGAAACGTCTCGGCCCATACGAAATCGCACGAATACTTAACAAAGAAAACCTGCCGACTCGTAAAGGTACTCAGTGGTATGGCGCGACTATTCAGAGGATAATCGAACGCCTTGGTTGGCATAACGAGTAGTTTTCTATTCCTTAATTTTCGAGCACACCATTCTAATAATTGCGCCGAAAAATATAAGGATACAGGGCCGAGGTGTGGAGGGAGAGGAAAAAGCGAGATATACCTCAGCCCTGTGAA
>CAZWME010000782.1:0-2944 GCA_964634515.1 uncultured Pirellulales bacterium
AACATCATTTACTCGACTCATTTGCTAAAATCTCACTAATTTTGCAGAAGCCTTATGTTTTATGCCCTTGTGCACTTATGCTCTCTTACTCTTGTTTCCTCAGTTTTTGGATTTGGACTTCGCGGACTTGAAGCTGCGTTGATTTGGATGCGGTTTTGCCCTCGATATATATTCCTATTTTTCCTTTTTCGGCTCCCGTCGCACGGACAACGCCGATTTCCTCTGCGTTGAGCCAGACCTGGATTCTATCGCCCTGTACTTTGGCCGAGAGTGTATTCCAGCTTTCCTTATCTATAAGATCATCGCGCAAGTTGGCCAGCGCCAGCCCCTTTCCTTTAACCATTATGCTGCCCGTAAAGGCCAATGGCTTGCCGCTGTCAAATATCTCGATTCGCGCCCCCTTCTCTGTGCCCTGCTCTGCGCCTGTACCTCTCAGCCATATTCCGGCGTGGATGGGCCATTCGGCCTGGAACGTTACCGCCATCAGGTAATCCTCGTACTCGTTTTTTGTCCAGAGAACACCGCTTTTGCCGCTTGCTCCGGGCGCTGCAATAATCCTGCTCCTCTTGACCGTCCAGGAAACATCGCCCGAGGATTGCCAGCCTGTAAGGTCGCTTCCGTTGAAGGCAGCGGCCCATTCTACAGGCTGCTCATTCCCGGTTTGTTGTTCCGTCGCTTCTGTGATGTTATGTGTACCGTGGCAGTCCGTGCAGACCGAATCATGCGTAACGGCCCGGCCATTCGGACGAATCCGGCCGCGCCAGTCCTTGATAAATTCCTCCACCACCTCAGAGTCGTGGTCCGCAAGGCCATAAATACTGCGTTCGCCGCCAGGCTTGTGGCAGGAAGGATCTGAACACATCGCGCGAACCTCAGAGCGGCCGAACAGAAGGTCAGGCTGGGTCATCAGCATCTCATCGTGCATGTGTTCGGTAGATAAGCCGTGGCATTCGTCACAGGTAATATCTATATCCAGGTGGCTCGTCGTAAGCTCCTCGGTCTTCAGGTCTGGATGGCAAACATAACACTTGCTGTTTCCATCCGGCTTTTCAGCCTGTGATTCATCTGCAAGACTTACAGTGATTGCACATGCAAAAGCCGCAAATATAATAAACCCTCCTGCAAGATACAAATTGGTTCGTCTGTTAAGGTGCACTGGTTTTCTCCTCGCATTAGATTAAAGTAAATAACTACGGCTTTACACCTGTAGAATTACGAAGGAATATTAAAGCGGCAGGTGCAGTTATACACCTGCCGCCAATCGAAATATCATAGAATCCGGCAGGCCGTTTCTCGAGAAGCCATTCTTGACTGCCATCAAAGTTCCGATTGCTCGAAAAGCTGTTAGACGATTTCCCAGTCGCGGAGCCACTCGTATTCCTGTGGCAGATTCGCCCACTGCCTGTCGGTAATTTCCGTGAGCCACTGCTTATCGGCAGCCGACATTCCAAGGGAGCGGGTGTATGAAGCACGTGCGGCGTTCTCAACTTCATAAACCGTTGACACCCCCGGCACCGTAGCCGTGATGGCCTCGTTGGTAAGTATGCACTGAATTGTCAGCCGGGCCAGGTCATTTTCCGTCTTACTGCCGACGCCCATAACCGGGAACTTAACTTTGCCGTAACTCTTGAATACACTGCCGCCGAAGAACGGCTTGATCGTTACGATACCAACATCCCGTTTGAGAACAACCTCGAATATACTCTGCGTCTGGTCAGACCCATGGCCTGGATTGGTCTCTTCAATGTTACCGGCTACCGGAGCCCGGCCTTTTACCTTGGTCTTTGCACTGCAGGGGAAGATTACCATCTCGAACTGGGGGTACTTATTCAGTACGTGCTCGAACCAGGGACGGCAATGACAGGACATACCAAGATGTCGAACTTTTCCGGCTTTGCGCAGCTTCTGGAAGGTATCTATCAGGGATTCGACTTCAGGGTCGGTATTGAGCTGATTCGTCCCGAGTTTTCCGGCCATTTTGGCCTGTGGACGCCAGATGTCGAGGTAGTCGGTTTTCAACAGACGCAGGCACGTTTCGACATTTAGGGTCTGGTCCTTTACGTTACATCTATCGGAGCCGCGGGGGCCGAGGTTGTGAATATCGGCGCCGACATACATCTTTTCGCGGCGACCCTTAAGAGCTGCTCCATAGCAAAGACACTCAGCAGCGGTGGTAATGTCCAGATAGTTGATGCCAGAGTCGATGCAGGCACTGACAACGTCGGTGCGGTTTTTCTTAACGTCGGCTGGAACTTCCTCGTTGGCGAAACTGTCCCAGTATCTGCCTGCATTGCGATTCTTCCAGTGCCCGCCGAGACTGACCTCTGATACCATCAGGTTGGTTTTGCCCATCCGCCGGTAGGTCATCTTCTCGTGGAAATTCAGAATCTTCGATGTGTGGACAAAGCCGGCCTGTCCTTCGCCCGCTAATGCACCGGCAATCGTACCGGCAGCCACAAGAGATGTATTACGCATAAAATCTCTTCGTGAAAACTTATCTTTGTTCATCGGTTCTCCTTTCTAAATCGAGCAGGTTTCGGTGTTATTTGTTATGCTGAACCTTTATTTTTAGCCTCCGAACCACTCCCTAAGGTTAAAAAACCAAATTAAGTAACGTACATAATGACACAACAGGATGTAAATGTCAACCTCATTTCCATTCGTTTTTAACAGCGTTTTGGTGTAACAGGAGTCGGTAAATTTTAAGAAGAATTTGGGATTCATTCTGCCAATGACTAAATGTACCAGTTTGAAATAGGTTCGACAAGCTCACTACAAATTGGGTTTGTTTTGGGTTTGATTGGGTTTGAATTGGCTTTGTTTTTTTGCCCATATCCGCGTTTTCTTCATAAGCCTTTGTAAATACTCACTTTGCATCAATTTTTCCCTTTTCGACAAATTGGCTTAGGATTGGCTTTAATTGGCTTAAATTGGCTTAAATTGG
>CAZWME010000783.1:0-2935 GCA_964634515.1 uncultured Pirellulales bacterium
GATGCGAGGCACAAACTTAAATCGCTTTATCCTAAGATTATTGTGTGACAAAGCAGTAGATTTGCCGGCTGGCTCGCTGTTATATACAGGAATATTGCAAAAGATATGGCCCGAAGGACAGAGAACCTTCAAAGCACAGATGAACTTTCGATAGCAGCGGCTAAATCGAGTGACGATGAGACTGCTGAGGTCGTAAGGGAAGCCATAAGCAAACTTTCGGCCTCTGCAAGAGAGCTGGTTTTTCTACGGTTCTATGACGGTATGTCTTACGAACAGATATCTACAGTATTGGGTATCTCTGAACAGGCCATAAACGGAAGGCTGCGAAGAGTAAAGAAAAAATTGGCCGGCTACTTAGGACGTAATGGTTTTGGTAAGGTTTGATTATGAAAGAGCAAAGAAACGAACAACGGATAGATGAACTAATATCCCGCACCATCAACACGGAAAAACCTCGCTTCGATGCCGAGAAATGGAAGCAAAAATACCCTGAAGAATATCAGGCACTCCTTTCTCGCACAGCTAAAGGGGATTCGACCAGGCAGCCAAATATATTGGAAGTGATCCTGAAAAGTCCGCTAACCAAAATTGCCGCAGCGGCTGTGATAATCTTAGCAGTAAGCTTTTTTAGTACTCACCGGGACCCGGGCAAGCAAGAGCAACCCGAACTTGCAGTAGTTACAAAATCCCCTGTTGAAATGATGACGGCGATATCACTCGAACGCGCATTTCGACAAGGAGGAATAGAAGCTGTAGAGAATCAATGTGAGCAGGCCTTGAAGCTATTAGGAACACGGACAGCCAGTTTTTTACCCTATGAATTCCCTAGCAACTTAAATGGCTCATAAATAGAAAGGACAAAATCATGAAAACAGTTACTACCAACAAATTAACATGGTTCACAAGTTTTATTCTGACGCTACTTATACTAAGTTCTCCGGTCTTCGCCTATCCGCCGGATCCTGATAATGCAGCGTTGCTTTATTACCAAGCTTACATTTCCTATGAAAAAGCCGACGACACTATGGAGGATATGGTGACCGATTTAGCAAGGGGTAACATCGAACCAAATGAAAGAATCAAAAAATATATCGAAAGCTGCCGGACAGCAATTGACCTTGCGACAGCTGCAACCGAGATTCCAAATTGCAATTGGGGTTTGAAATATTCCGATGGAGTATCGATCAATCTGGCCCATGTTGCTCAGACGAGAAAGCTGGTCTTTCTTATTACTGCAGAGGCCAGGATTCTGGCAGCCGAAGGCGATTACCAGAAAGCTATTAACCGCTGTTTAACAGTTCATAAGATAGGCAAACATGTTGGCGATGATACACCCATTTCCTTTTTGGTATCGATGGCAATAGACAAGGTGGTTGCCAGTCGCATTCAGGATATCCTTGCCGATATGCCACAGGACCTTGAAACATTGATTTCGCTCAAGGCAAAATTAGCAGAGGTACCGTTCAAAACACCGTCACTGAGGGTCGCCATGCGCTTAGAGAAAGAATGTTTTTCTTCAGAAATGAAAGTTGATAAACGTGATAAACTACTTGCTTTGTGTTCCGGGCCAGGAGAAGTTGGGGACCTTGAGAAAATGGCCATTAAGCGAGTTACTGAAGGTGATGAAGTGTTTTTCGCCAAAAACAGGGATTATTATATAAAGCATATGAATTCTCTCGATGAGGTGTTGGAAAGTTCGATACCTTATGCCGAGGTTTATAGTCGGCTGGAGCAATTGAATGAAAGGCCGGGGAAAGAGATCACCGAGAATCCTGCTGCAACACTGACCTCTCTTCTGACACCTGCGTTCGGTAGAATTTATAGTATTGAGATAAGGACGAAAACAATTTCCAACTCCATCAGGACAGCAGTTGAGATTTATATGATAAAGGCTAAGAGCGGCAAGCTGCCTGATGCCTTGCCTGACGGTCTGCCGGGAGATTTATTCAGCGGCAAGGATTTTAAGTACGAGAAAACTGCCGACGGCTTTGCCCTCCGCTGCCAGGGCGAGGAATTCCAAAAAGGACGTATGAGGCGGATGCTCGAATTCAAGGTCAACAAATAACTCGACATTTTAAGAATATGCCCGAGTTTTCCAACAAGTGGATAGGCCGAAAGCAGACAATAGGTTTTCAATGGATTTGGCTCTACGTTAAAAAGAGACGCTCGGCGGTGTAGCTGGGTAAGGGTATTGAAAAATTTTATTCAAAATTGGGCCTTGCTTGCACACATCCATTTACATCTCATGGGTGCACGCTTCACCGAGCACAAGCAAGACCCTTTTTTTATCGGAAAGCGGAGATTCGTAAGATACACACTAAAAGTATAGAATGTAAAGAAACTTAAAGCATGGAAAGTACTTATGGAAAACACGACGATCAACAACCGTAAGGCAGGATTTTGGGTACCTCCTGCCGCAATATGGCACGATATACTGATTATTTGATTTCAAAAGCTATATCTCCTTGAATAACGATGTTGTGTAACAAAACAAGCCGAGCTTGAAAACTCGGCCTTTTTCATACCTTTTGGGCCGCAAAGCCACTAAAATTATACAAAATTCTGTTTTTCCTTTGAGTAAAATGCATACCTCAGTTGTTGTATAGGTGACGATCGATTGTCTTGTCTTTAGCAGGCGGCCGGCTGATGTTGGACGACAAATTATTAGTATGGAAATTCAATCGTGGAAGCGTAAATGCCTTGTCGCGCATTTACGAAAAGTACCGCGATGATTTGCTGAGGCTGGCGGCCGCTCTTTTGAACGATATTAGTGATGCAGAGGACATCGTGCAGGACGTTTTCTTTAACTTCGCGCAATCCGCCGGACAGTTTCAGCTTACCGGAAGTCTTAAGGGGTACCTGGCGACCTGCGCAGCCAATCGTGCACGAAACAGAAACATAGCAACGCACCGGCGGAGGACCAACCGGTGGAATG
>CAZWME010000784.1:0-248 GCA_964634515.1 uncultured Pirellulales bacterium
CAGAGGAGGGCGGCTAAGATACTGGAAATTTCCAGGCCGGCATCTTCAGCAAATTTCTTGAGTTCCAGAAGTTCCTTTTCCTGGGAGGCAAGCGTTATTTCCCCTTCTGCCTCCAAATCCAACTCAATACTTTCAAAGTTTAACTCTTTTGCTTTGCTTATCGATTCTTTTACATTGCTTTTTCCAAAAGCCCAGCGATTGATTCCTTTCTTCATTTTTCCTTTCTCCTGTTATTCCGTAATCTCTCC
>CAZWME010000784.1:258-2935 GCA_964634515.1 uncultured Pirellulales bacterium
AGGAAGGAGTTTTCATTCTGGAGAGGGACTTCATTACCTTTTTGGCTTCCTCTGACGGGATGATAATTGCCATGCCGATACCCAGATTAAAGGTGGCAGACATTTCCTTTTTGGAGATTTCTCCTTTCTCTTTGATGAGGTTAAAAATTGGAGAGATTTTCCAGTTTTCCTCTTTAAGGACTATTTTTTTTCCCTCCGGCAGAACACGAGGAATGTTGCCGAAGAGACCCCCTCCAGTGATATGAGCAATTCCCTTTAAGGAAAAGTTTTTCATCAGGGAAAGAATTTCCCGGACATAGATTTTTGTCGGTCTCAAAAGTTCTTCGCCCAACTTTCTTTTCAGGGAAGGAATATATTTTTTCCATTCTTTCCCGGGGAAAATTTTTCTTACCAGAGAATAGCCGTTGGAATGAAGACCGTTGGAGGCAAGACCAATAATTTTATCCCCTGCCTTAATTTTACCACCATCAATAATCTTTTTCTTTTCTATTATTCCTACGCCGAAACCGGCTAAGTCAAAACCGTCTTTCCCGTAGATAGTGCTTAATTGCGCCGTTTCTCCACCGATTAAACTGCAATCTGCCAGTTGGCAGCCCTTGATAATTCCTTTTAGGACTTCCTCTTCTCTTTTTCCTTTTATTTTTCCCAGGGCAAGATAGTCCAGAAAAAATAAGGGTTTTGCCCCGGTGGTGATAATGTCGTTCACCACCATTGCGACTAAATCAATGCCAATAGTATCAAACTTTCCTAATTTTTCGGCAATAAGGATTTTGGTGCCCACTCCATCGGTTGAGGAGACAAGAACCGGCTCCTTGTATTTCTGGATAATTTTATAACAGGCCGCAAACCTGCCAATTCCGGAGAGAACCGCCGGATTTATTGTTTTCCCTGTTAGAGAAAATGCCTTCTTTACGAATTTCCCTGCTTTGCTGATGTCCACACCAGTTTTTTTATAGGTTAGATTTGTCATAGAAGAGTCACGCTCTTATCATTCCCGAGGTTGCCCCCTCGTTGTCATTCCCGAGGTTAGTAATTGGGAATCCATTCCCTCATTCCCCTTTTATCACAAAAGGGGTGTCCCAAAGGGACGGGGTATTCTAACCCTTTTACTTCTGGATTCCTGCTTTCGCAGGAATGACAGTTTCATTTGTTTTATCTTTGAGTATAGCATAAAATAATTTAGAATGAAATATAGAGAGGTAGTTCAGTTTCTGGATAACCTTACGCGCTTTGGCATTAAATTGGGACTGGAACCAATCAAGGGTTTGCTTGCTGAACTGGGTAATCCCCAGGAAAAATATAAAAGCATCCAGATTGCCGGCACCAACGGCAAGGGTTCGATTGCCACTTTCATTGCCGGTATTCTTGCAGAATCCGGCTATAAGGTTGGGCTTTATACCTCGCCTCATCTTTTTGAGCCCACCGAAAGGATTGCTCTTTCCGGGAAACCAATTTCTCAAAGAAAATTTAGTTCCTTGATTACCAAGCTTATTCCAGTAATCGAGAAAAGAGTGGCAGAAACCGGTATCCCTCTAACCTATTTTGAGGTGTTGACCGCCGCCGCCTTCCAATATTTTGCCGAAGAAAAAATTGATTTTCTTGTAGCGGAAGTGGGAATGGGAGGACGACTGGACGCTACCAACGTTCTGAAACCGCTGGTCTGTGTCCTTACCCCTATTTCCCTGGAGCACACAGAATATTTAGGACATACTCTGGCGGCGATTGCTCAGGAGAAATGCGGGATTATCAAAGAAGGTTCTCTTGTGGTATCATCCCCGCAGAGAAGAGAAGTTGCTGATGTAATTAAAGAAACATGCAAGAAGAGGAATGTTCTTTTATATCCTGTAAGTAGGGGTCGGATTTATCCGACCCGCGGGTTTGATGAATCAAGCCCCTACATCGGAAAATTCCAACTCGAGAATGCTCTTGTTGCAGAAAAAGCGATTGAATCGCTTACCTCTTTTGGTGTTCGCATCAGTAAAAAAAATATTAAAAAGGGACTGCTCAAAACAAAAATTTACGGTAGGTTACAAATCCTTAGGCAAAAACCTCTGATTATCTATGACGTGGGGCACAATCCAGGGGCGGTTAGAGCTCTTTGTGAAGCCCTAAAAGATATTTCTCCACAAAAATATATTTTTGTCTACGGCTGTCTGAAAGGAAAAGACGCTCAACAAATAATCAAGACGATTGTCCCTATTGCGAAATTCCTTATCTTAACCAAGCCCAAAAGCAAACGCGCAACAGAGCCGGAAGAACTGCTGCAAATTGCCAAAGAAGTTTTACAGGAAAAGAAAATCAAGGTAATCTCTGACCCAAAATTGGCTTTGAGATTTGCGCTTAAATACAAAAAAAAGGAACCAATATGTATCTTTGGTTCCTTCTATCTTGCCCCCTCTTTCAAGGATTTATTCCGCACTTAACTCTTTCTACCTTTCAAACAGAAGAATGACTGCGAGTTTCAGGTCAGGTGCAGTGATTTGTTGGCACCATTTATAAATCGTTTGGTGTTAAGCCCGTATGTTTGGCGATACGAGCAAGCATATGAGGTCCTATCTCTTCCTTATCGTGAAATGCAAAAATATAATCTGTCCATCCTGGTCTAGAAAGAACTCTGTGTGAAGTCCTATCGTGACGCTTGATGCTCCAACCAATACGCAATAGTGCTGACAGCACA
>CAZWME010000785.1:0-2930 GCA_964634515.1 uncultured Pirellulales bacterium
GATGTACAGATAAAGCAGATGGAAGCTTCTGCGAAATCACGTGAGGCTATACTGCTTCGGGCCAGTAGAGCGGTTATTGATGCACAGGATGTATTGCTGAGGTTGATGGCCGACCCGCAGGTAAGCTTGCTCGATGAGATGGAAATAATACCTGATACTGCTCCGGCGGTGATGACAGAGCAGCTCGATCAATCTGAGATTCTTGGACGGGCCATTAAGAAAAATCCGGTAATGCAGCAGGCCCGGGTAGCTATTGCTGTTGCTGATATTAACATCCGTGTTGCGGAAAACCAGGAGATGTCCCGGCTGGATTTGATTGCTTCGAGCAGATTACAGGGTATTGGACATGGCCGGAACCAGGCTCAGGACAATTTCAATCGTGGCGATTATGCCAGTTACGCGGTTGGTTTGTCTCTTGAATTTCCGCTTGGTAACCGTCAGCGGGAAGCCGAATTACTTCGAAGATGGATTGAACGCAGAAAAGCTGTTTCTACTTTACAGAATCTTGCCGACCAAGTGGCGGTACAGGCCAAGGAGAGGATTAGATTGGTTGAAACGAACTATGCCGAAATTCAAATTCAGGCCGACGCCGCCGAGGCGGCGAGAATTCACCTGCAGGCGGTGGAGGATTCGGAACCGGTGCGGGAAAGACTCACACCCGAGTTTCTTCTGGTCAAACTTCAGGCACAGGCCGCTCTGGCGGATGCTCAACGGGCGGAAATAAAAGCAATTGCCGATTTTAATATTTCCCTGGCCGAGCTGGCTCAGACTATGGGGACCGTCCTGGAGCTTCGTCAGGTCAGCACTGCTTTACCGGTTATTTCTAAAGAATACTAACTTTCCTGAACGGACATATGAATAAATACTATAGTCCTTGGGACTTGCAGGACTTTGCCGACAGACAAGTTATGCCGGACCGCTTACGCTAATATCGGATTAGGCCGGGACATGCGGGCGGGAGTTCATCCGTCTGCTGTTAGAAGGCCTTAGAAGAATACTATTGTAAGATAACTTTTAGCAAAACCAAAAAAATTGTGGCAACAGGGATTTAAGTATTTGACTTTGAGCATTTCATAGATGGACGTTTCTTTTTGTGGCTCACTGGCAACCGTCTGTGCATCTTCTTTTCAACACACTTTCGTTGGGAATTAGGCTGTTTTGCAGAGGTCCGATGTTCACTTGACAAGTGCAACTGCGACCGACATGGCGGTCTAACGACCACCTTTTCTCTTGAATAATTGTCTCGCTATTAATATCATCACTCCTGTTGGTGAAAAATAAAATTTCCTGTCATCTGATTTAGAAAAGGAGTAGATAGAAATCCTTAAATCATTCTCATTAGATTTTGTAACCGGAGGTATCTATGCAAACAAAACGTGTATTCTTATGTTTTTTAATTATTGGTTTACTATTTCAGCGTCCTTCCTTCGCTGGCAAAAAAAAACAGATGGCCGGCCCGCCCCCCTTTGCCAGAGTGAAGTCTCCTGAATTCAATGCCGATGGCACCGTTACTTTCCGAATCTGGGCTCCCAAAGCCGGCGAGGTGAAGCTTCAATGTGCGGCGTTTTTAGGTGGTCAATCTGACCAAATGGAGCGGTTCGATGAAGAATATTGGCGCATCACTGTAAAACCGGCGCGCTCTGGGAAATTCCGTTATAAATTTTCGGTCGACGGTGTGCAAACACCCGATCCGGTGAATTCTCTGACCATTGGCACATCGAGTGTGGTTCTGGTTCCGGGCGAAGAGACGGAATTCTTTACGGTCCGAAATGTTCCGCATGGTACGGTACACAGACATTTTTATCACAATCCGGCCATTGAAGCAGTGCGTAGCGTGAGTGTGTACACACCGCCTGGATACGAAGATCATCCTGAACGAGTCTGGCCTGTACTGCTGCTTTTTCATGGCAGCGGCGGTACGGATGAATCATGGTTCCGAGTCGGTCATGCCAACGTCATTCTCGACAATCTGATCTCCGAAGGCAAGGCCCGGCCCATGATTGTTGTCGCGCCATTTGGGCATACCGTGGAACCCGGCACGCACGGCTGGCCCTTTGTGCGGGAGCAGGGCGATTTTAAGCAGGATTTTATTGAGGTCCTGATACCATATCTCAAAAAACATTATCGTATTTCCAACGATCCGAAGAACCGGGCGCTTGCCGGTTTTTCAATGGGTGGTTATCATACATTAAAAATCGGATTGAACAATCTGAATCAATTTGGCAACCTCGGACCTTTCAGTTGGGGGGCAGGTCAAAAGTTTTTTGAGGAGAATGCTCCGCATGTCCTGAAAAATCCCGGGAAAGTTAGGAATCAGATTGAAACATTCTTTATTGCCTGCGGTCGGGATGACTTCTTGTTTAAAAGATCTCAGGCCTTGGATTCTTTTCTTTCGGAACGGGGTATCGAGCACGCATTTTTTGCCTCGGATGGCGGACATGAGATGACTAACTGGCGAAAATATTTGTATGAATATGCACAATTGTTATTTCAAGACGAATGATGGAAGTGTAACGGCGATATATTTCTGTTGATTATGAAAGTTGCGGATTCTCTATAGGCTTTCCCATGCCGGTCACACCGGCCTGTCGAACGCAGTGGACTCACCGAATAATGTGGGCAGATAGCTGCCTATTCTCTTCCCGAAAAGCTGAGCTGCTCTTCGAGCCAGTGGTCGGTTCTCATTACTGATTTTCGCTGACGAAGTGCCAGCTTTTCCGCACGGCGCTGGGCCAGACGGAATGCGGCTCTGGTAGTTTTCGAGCAGATTCCGTCAGTGTTGAGAGCGTGTCTTTTTCTCAAATAGGCTACGATGTTTTTGGCATATCGAGAAACAAACTCATCTTCCAGAGACACTATTGCCTGGGCGCTTCCGGGGTCGCCCTGGCGGCCGCAACGTCCGAAGAGCTGGCGGTCTATCCGGCCGGATT
>CAZWME010000786.1:0-2928 GCA_964634515.1 uncultured Pirellulales bacterium
TTGAATCAGTCGAAGAACCCGGATACATTGCCAGGATGTTCTATCTGGAGATTTCATTACGCAGCCATTCGATACTTTGTTCAATCTTGCCGGGTGCTGCTTCACATTCTATTGAGAGAACGCCATCCCAGTTGATTTCCTTCAACAGTTCGATGCAGCCGGCTATATTGTCGGCATTAACTCCTTCACCAATACCAACCACAGAACAGGCGATTCCTGTCTGACCTCCTCGGATGGCCTTTGCAAGCTCTTCACTGACGTCTTTAATATGGCAATGTGAAACCTTGTCCCGGAACCGTTTCAGGAACTTTACCGGGTCTTGCCCGGCGATGAAGGTGTTGCCCGTATCTAAGTTCATTCTCAGGTAAGGTGAATCATAAAAGCTCAGGATTTGCTCCATAGTATCAGGGTTGGTCGTATAAGGTCCGTGCGGCTCGACATTGATGATAATATCATATTTCTCGGCCCATTCCAGAACGACACGATAGTATTGCTTTATAAGAGTCATTACTTCATCATCGCTGTATCCTGGTGGTTTGCGGCCGCCATCGGTAGTGTCCACGCAGGGGCATCCGATTGCTTTGGCGAACTGAATCGCTCGGATAGTATAGCCGATGCCGCGGTACTGACCCTCTGGAGACGACATCGGATAGGCCGCGTCAAGTTGCGAGGTTTGTAGTCCCATCGAGTCTAAATACTGCTTGAGCTTGAGCGGGTCGGAATGAAGTGGTATGTGGGGGTTATACCCCAACGCTTCAATAAAGTAGTCTCCATCGATCGTGCCGAATTCTACGAACTCCATATTATGGTCTTTTGCGACCTGGCAAGGGACCTCGTACGGGACGTCGAAGTGACGCCAATTATCTACATGCATTCCTAACTTTATCATGATTTTACTCCTAAATAGTCTCCTTTCATTTATGTTGCCCCAGCTTTTAAATCATCATAATAACCAAATGGTCTCCTCAATTCTACAACCATTTTTGCTTTGTTTTACACAGCAAACCTTTCTTGTCCCATCCTTGCCCTTATGTAATTTATTTGATATATTAAGAAAGTTAAATAGGCCAATGAGTAATATGTTCTTTTGCTGAAGTTATTTTTCAGTGTGCATTTAGTGTTATGAACATAAATGATGAAAGTCGAACGGAGGTGGAAATTATATGTTATTAAATCGATCTTTTAGAACTGTCTTATTGTTATCTGTGATTTTTATGAGATTGGATGTCACCAGCGCCGGGGAAGTAACATATGCCGAACGTTTGGGTTGGCCTTCGGGTACAAAAGTAGTGATTTTCCATGTGGACGACGTAGGTATGTCGCATAATTCCAACCTGGGGGCAATCAAAGCTGTTGAAGATGGGATCGCCACCTCGTTGAGCATTATGATGCCGTGCCCCTGGGTACCGGAATATGCGGCTCATCTCAAGGCGCATCCGGACACAGACGCCGGCGTTCATCTTACACTTACGTCGGAATGGAAGAATTATCGATGGGGGCCTGTTACCGGCAAACCGGCGGTGCCGGGGCTGGTGGACCCGCGCGGTTACTTATGGAAAAATGTTTTCGATGTTGTCGCTCATGCTGCTGCCGATGAATTCGAAACTGAGATTCGTGCTCAAATTGATAAGGCCCTGGCTATGGGAATTGAGCCTACCCATTTGGATTCACACATGGGAACATGTTTTGCCCCGCAATTTATCGACCGCTATGTTAAAGTGGGTATTGAAAAGAAGATACCAATTCTCATATTTGGAGGGCACATGCAGTATATTGGTAATGAAGTAGGCCCTCTTAGACCACTGGTCATTTCTATCGCAGAAAAGGTATGGAATGCCGGGCTTCCTGTTTTGGATGATCTTGTGACCAGCCCAACAAGTGCTAAAAATTATGAGGGGAAAAAGGCCGAATTAATAAAACTGCTGCGCGATATGAAACCGGGCATAACCCAGATTATTGTACACTGTACAGTACAGACGGAGGTGTTCTCACACATATCAGGCTCGGGCCCGAATCGCGAGGCTGAGCTTCGTTTACTGACCGATCCTGATATAAAAAAGTTCATCGAAAGCGAAGGAATCATCCTGACTACATGGCGCGAATTAAAAAAGCGGCGGGGGCAGACAACTACTTTTGCCGCTGTTCAGTAAGAATTGCAAAGTCAACAAAGTTCACAATACCTTTACGACTAATACAGTTTATGCTAATGCAGGTGCCTCGACCGTTTTGCCAACGGCCGAAACATTTTCACCTGTGTTGAGCAATGTCCGGAAGATGTCGAATACTGTTACCAGGCCCTGCACTTTACTCTGTTCGTCCACTACGGGCAAGCCGCGCCCGCCAAACCGGCAAATATTTTCTATTATTGTCACCAGCGGTGTTTCCGGCCTGACCGTCCGAACGGGCCTGCTCATTATCCATTTGAGTTTGATTTGAAGAGTTGCATCATCCAGAGGTCCATACCATTTCGCAAATATCGGTCGCAGATAGATACTGGTTGCTCCTGTTATATCAGATTTCGATACTATACCTTCCAGTATCCCGTCCTTGCCTATCATTATATATCCGCTGTCTTGTTGCTGCATTTTTTTCATGGCCTGCTCTACGCTCTCCTCCGAAGTTGCCCAGACCAACTCTTTTTGCATAATATCTGTTGCGCATATTTCTGATGAAACACTGATATTGGCTATTGTGGCTTTGCCGGCCTCTCCGGGAAGAATTGCTGGCGATTGAGTCATTTTTTGGATAGATTCCGAAACCTTACCCTTCGGTGGCTCTTGACTCTGATCAGGTGCTGATGTTTTTTCTTCCGTTTGAGGTTTGGCTTCGGCTTCGCCCTCAGCTTTTACTTCATCCTTGGCTTCAGCTTTTTCTTCGGTTTTAGGCTTTTCTTCCGTTTTAGCCTTGGCCTTTTCTTCTGCCTCGGCT
>CAZWME010000787.1:0-2928 GCA_964634515.1 uncultured Pirellulales bacterium
CTCCACCGAAGGGCAGAGCCTGCTTTGTTGCCGAGACCCCCGTGTGGGTAGACGGCAAGCTCGTACAAATTTCGAAAGTTACCGCGGGCCAGACAGTGGGCAAGCAGCTCTGCGGGTTATGGTCTCTGGAGCAGGTTGAGGAACACGAGGGAACGTTTGAGTGTCGTGACATAGTGTTCGAGAGCGGAAATAGCATCGGCGTTGTAGATGCACACTGCTTCATGCTCGATTCCGGACAATGGATCGCGGCCCAGAACTTGACAAGTGGTTTGAGATTGAAAACGCTGACCGGTACTGTGGGAATCAAAAGCGTTACAACAAGAGACGTGCCTTATACCGGCAAAGTCTACAATCTGAAGGTTAAAAGCTCTGACCAGTACATAGCAGGCAAAGATATGGTAATAGTGCGTGATTATTGATGCGGTGCTTCGGTGCGTGTTGGATCCGCTCATAGAACACAGCACCGGCCCATAGCGTAAAACCAGGCGGCAGGCAAAATAGAGAACAGCAAGAAAACAATTAATGAGGTGAAAAAGATGGATTGGTTAAAATCAATAATATCAGTAGTAGTTGGTATCGCGGCGGTTCTTATTATCTGGAGGGTAGGTTTTGTCCCTGAGCCTCCGATATCCGGACAAGCAGAAACACCAACTGAAACAAAAATAGTTGCCGAATCGGAGAAATCCGATGAAGCTGAAAAGCCGGATGCCGCAGACAAGCCTGAAGTAGCCTCTGAAAGTAGCAGACCCAAAAGCCCAGGGGATGTTGCCGGCAAACCTGAAAGACCAGGGGACGTCAACGAACCTCCGAGAGTAGTCGCCGCGGGTGATTCGAGAGGACCTGATAATGTTAGCGGGCAGATAAGAACTGCTGTTATTACCGAGCAGGGAAAGCCTGTTGAGCCAAACGAGCCGATGGAAAAGCTGAATCTCAAAAATGTGGAAATGAAAACCATTATCGAGAAGCTCGCGACATGGACAGGCAAGGTGATTATTCCAACTGATGAATCACTGAAACAGAAAATAACCATATACTCACCTGAGGAGCTGCCAAGAAGCAAGGCCCTGGCAATGATTTATAGTGCGCTGCGTATAAAAGGCTATATTGCCGAGCAAACCGACGGCACGATTTTCCTCAAACCCATATCAGAAGCAAAGCTGGGCGAGGTCCCCACGATATCGGAAGATTACCCACTTGCAATGGTTGAAAACAAAGACCAGGTAGTTCAAAAGTTCTTTAAGCTGGAAAACTACAGTCCTTCTCAGATGGGTCAGATTATTTTGCCGCTGGTGGGTGAGTACGGCTATGTAAGCACCGATGAAGGCACAGGCAGCCTGTTTGTGATTGATACAGTTAAGACCCTGATGCGCATCAGCACGATAATCAAACAGTTTGACGTAGTCGAAGTCGATGAAATCGTAACAGAGATATTTGAAATTCAACACGGCGATCCAACAGCGATGGTTGAGCTGTTGCAGACCTTATTGGGCGACGGCAGCAGTATGAGCAGTTCCAGCCGGGGACGCGGATCCCTCTCAAGAGGAGGTCCTCCAAGTAGTTCATCCAGAGGTAGAAGCTCATCGGGAGGTAGTGGTACAGCACAATCGGTCACAGTAGGGACGAGCCGGACGCCGGCCTTGCTTATCCCGCAGCCTGCTTACAACTGGATTATAGCAAAAGCTACGGCTGAAGATTTAAAGAAGATTGGCGAGTGGATTAAAAGACTCGACAGGGCAGTACCTACGCTATATGTTGACCAACCTCTTGAAAATATTGAAAACAAAAATCAGATAGTTCAAAAATTCTTTAAGTTAAAAAACTACAGTCCCTCGCAAATGACTCAGGTTGTCGGACCTCTGCTTAGCAAGACCGGCTATGTAAGCGCCGATGAAACCACAGGCAATCTTGTTGTTCGTGATATGGTCGAGAAACTGATGCAAATCGAGATGATTATCACAGAGTTTGACGTGCCAGAAGCCGAGCAAACCGTTACAGAGACTTTTGAAATTCGCAACGGCGACCCATCTGAGATTGTTCAATTGCTGAGGATGCTTATAAGCGGCAATGCCGGCACGAGTTCAAGGAGTATTGGTCGAAGCAGCAATTACGGTCGAAGCAGTTACGGCCGAAACAGTTCCTCAAGAGGTTACAGCAGCGGATACAGAGGAATCAGGATTTACGAGCAGACATTGAAGGCCCTGGTTTGGATGGTTACCATTGCCTTTGCGCTGGTTGTCATTCGGGCCACTATCAGCGGACGTGTTGAGTGGGGCAGGGTGTTGAAAGGCTTTGTTCCGATGTATATTCCCACCGACAAACGTGGAATCGCCGTATTGGTGGCACTGCTTGGCGCAGCTACCGGAGTCAACGCGACGTTTCTTTTTCCATATACGCTGCTGGCTCGCGGCTGGGATAAGCAGCACCGGGCGCTGTCGCGGTTCGACCTGGTTACAGGTATGTTTCTGCCGTTCTCCGTGATAACCAGCCTGATAGTTATCTCGGCAGGCTGTACGCTTTACGGTTCAGCAGAATTCGGGCCAAACACTACGGTATTGTCGCCGGTAACGGCGGCTTCGATGCTGCAGCAGGCGGGGTTTGGGATGTTCTTTTCCCGCATCGTTTTCGGCTTCGGAGTGCTTGGTATGGCCCTTAGCACTATCACCATGCATATGCTTCTCAGCGGTTTTGTGGCGTGTGAGATATTCGGCGTTAAACCCGGCAGTTGGGGATACCGCCTTTCGTGTCTTATGCCGGCCCCGGGAATAGTCGGCGTGATACTGTGGAAGTATATGGGGCCGTGGGTAGCTGTTCCAGCGTCGGCTATCTGTGGAGTCCTTATACCCATCGCGTACATAATATTCTTCATTTTGCACAATAAAAAAAGCTATCTCGGAGCTTCATAAAGAATATACTCAGATAATTATTGCG
>CAZWME010000788.1:0-2925 GCA_964634515.1 uncultured Pirellulales bacterium
TGACTTGTCTGAAATTCAGCAGACTATTGTGAAAATAGGCAACGTCAATCCGGAAAAGGTCATGCTGATGCCGCAGGCAGCAACAAAAGACGAATTCTTCACCAAATCACCAATTGTGGCGGAAATGTGCAAACAAAGCGGCTTTGCATTTTGCCAGCGTTTGCAGGTTCTACTCTGGAATAACCAAAAAGGCAAATAACTGGATCCAGCCAAATCCTGTATTTGAAGCGTTTTATCTAAATGTTTGACATATCCTGCCGAGCTTCATATCATATAAACTTAATTTAGATGAACTCGATAATGAGGACGAGGCTATGCCTCGTCTTTGTTGCTATTGATTGAAAGGTTGTTTTTTTATGGCAAAACAAAAAGTAACTTTGAAAAATAAGCCGTTCGTGCTAATCATCCGTGACGGATGGGGTCACAACCCAAACCCGGCTGAAGATGAATATAACGCCGTCAAGTGCGCAAATACACCGGTAGATGATATGCTGATGGCCGAGTACCCAAACTGTCTTATCCATACCAGCGGTGAGGACGTGGGGCTGCCGGACGGTACGATGGGCAACAGTGAAGTAGGACATCAAAACATCGGTGCCGGCCGAATCGTCCCACAGGAATCCGTAAGAATAAGCCACACTATTGCCGATGGTTCTTTTTTCGAGAATGAAGAATTCCACAATTTAATAAAATTTGTAAAAAACAATAACAGCAAAATGCACATTATGGGCCTGTGCAGTAACATCGGGGTGCACTCGCTGCTGGACCACCTGTACGGCCTGCTTGAACTGGCCAAAAGAAACAACGTAAAGGATGTTTTTATCCACGCCTTTACCGATGGACGCGATTCCCCGCCGGACAGCGGAGCAGGGTATATCGCCAAAATTGAAAAAAAGGCCTGCGAAATAGGTGTAGGCAAAATCGCAACCGTAATGGGCAGATTCTATGCGATGGACCGTGACAGCCGTTGGGATCGAGTAGAGAAAGCTTATGAATGTATGAGGATAGGCAAGGGTATAAAAGCCTCTAGTGCGTCAGAGGCGGTTGCACAGAGCTATGAAAAAGAAGTAACCGACGAATTTATCGAGCCAACGTGCATTGTAAATAAAGACAATGAAGCAATGGGCACCATCAATGATGGTGACGGTGTAATATTCTTCAACTTCCGGGGTGACAGGCCCCGTGAAATCACACGTGCATTTGTTGATCCGAACTTCAAAGAATTTGCCAGGACAACCAAGGCGGACATATATTTCGTCTGTATGACCGAATACGACACCACATTACCAGCGCCGGTGGCATTTCCAAAGCTACCGAAGATGAAAAACATATTAGGTGCTTACTGGGGTTCTCTGGGTCTGAAGCAATTTCGCTGTGCCGAAACTGAAAAATACGCTCACGTTACATTTTTCTTTAACGACTACACGGAAAAACCGTTTCCCGGCGAAGACAGGCAAATTGTCCCTTCGCCGCGAGTTCGAACATACGACTTAAAACCCGAAATGAGTGCTTACGAGGTTACCGAGGTCGTGTTGGAAAGACTTGCTTCGAATAAATACGACGTGATGGTTATAAATTTTGCCAATCCGGACATGGTTGGCCATACCGGCATATTATCCGCAGCGATAAAGGCGGCGGAAACTGTAGATGAGTGCGTGGGCAGAATATTAGATAAGGTCAAAGCTCTGGGTGGGTCGGTAATAATCACAGCCGACCACGGCAATTTTGAAAAAATGATAGACGGCAGCCCGGACAAACCGCATACCGCTCATACCATTGGTGATGTGCCGCTGGTTATATTCGACGAACGCTATAAAAACAGCAAGCTCCGCGAAGGCGGCAGATTAGCCGACATAGGACCTACTATGCTTGAGATTATGCAACTGCCACAACCTGATGAAATGACAGGTAAAAGCCTGATAGAATAATGAATACCGAACAAGAAACATCGAATTTCAAAGTTCGTTATTCGTCATTGGATATTAAAAAGCACCTTGTGGGGACGGGAGAACATAATGGGTCAAATACTCGTCCTTGACCAGAATATGATTAATATGATTGCAGCCGGTGAGGTCATTGAACGGCCAGCCAGTGTGGTCAAGGAACTGATGGAAAACAGTATCGATTCGGGAGCAACAAAAATAACGGTGTCCATCGAAGACGGAGGCCGAAAACTCATATCGATTACAGATAACGGCTGCGGAATGGACGGCGAAGACCTGGCCAGTGCATTCGAGCCACACACCACGAGCAAAATCAAAACCAGCTCAGACTTGCAGGGCATCTCGACGCTCGGCTTTAGAGGCGAGGCATTGGCAAGTATTGCCTCGGTCTCGCAAGTCAAATGCACCAGCAGAACGAAAATCCAAACCGGCGCCAACTGCATTGAGATAGATTGCGGCAACAAGAGCAGCATCAGTCCTGCCAGCGCAGATTACGGCACGACAATCCAGGTCAGAGACATTTTCTATAAATTACCCGCCCGGCGAAAATTCTTAAGAACAGCCAACACTGAAATGGGCCACATCGCCGAACAATTCACACGCATCGCATTAGCAAACGGCAGTTTTGATTTGACGCTAATACATAACGGCAGAGAGCTTTACAGGCTATCAGATAAAGACCATCTTCACCAGCGTATAGCGGAACTATCCCCAATACCTTCGAGCGGGATTTCTGAAAATCTGATTGAGGCCGAAAGTAATGAAAAAAGTTTACATATCCTTGCCTTGATGGGCAAACCGAGCATTTCAAGAACAAGCAAGAAGTTTCAATATGTATTTCTAAACGGCCGATTCATCCGGGACAAATTCATATCGCATGCAATCAAAGAGGCATATCGCGGGCTTCTGGAACCGAACAGATTTCCTGTCGTTTTTCTGTTTATCCAAATGCCCTATGAAGACTATGACGTGAATGTACATC
>CAZWME010000789.1:0-2925 GCA_964634515.1 uncultured Pirellulales bacterium
TTGCCTATAAGTTATATTGAGTGTTACATTTCAAAGCAACCGCGGCTCACATACTTAAACTTGTTTGGGGTTCTTAAAACGATTCAGGCTGCTTTCTTACATCATGCCACCCATGCCACCCATGCCGCCCATGCCGCCCATGCCACCGCCCATGCCGTCCATGCCACCGCCGCCGGGTCCGCCAGGAGGCATTTGTTCTTTATCACCGGGCTTTTCGGTAACAAGGCAATCCGTAGTCAGCAAAAGACCGGCAATACTCACGGCGTTTTGCAGAGCAATTCTCGTAACCTTAACCGGATCAAGTATGCCGGCCTTAAACAGGTCTTCGTATTTATCTGAATCAGCGTTGTAGCCGAAGCCGCCTTTGCCTTCTGCAACTTCATTGACCACGAGATTTGGAGTTGTCCCGGCGTTAAAAGCGATGCAGTGACATGGCATTGAAAGCGACTTTGCAAGAATATCGGCGCCGGTTTTCTCGTCACCTTTAAGCTTCAAATTCTTTACCGCATCGATGCAGCGGATTAAAGCTACACCTCCGCCGGGTACGATGCCTTCTTCAATAGCTGCTCTGGTGGCGTGCAGGGCATCTTCGATTCTGGCTTTTATTTCTTTCATTTCAGCTTCACTTGCGGCACCGACATTGATTTGAGCCACACCGCCGGTTAGTTTAGCTAAGCGTTCCTGTAGCTTCTCACGGTCATAATCACTGGTTGTAATATCTATTTCGTCTTTTATCTGCTTGATTCTGCCGTTAATGCCCTGCTGGCTGCCTGCACCTTCAATTATGATTGTAATATCGTTATCGATTGTTACCTTTTTTGCTTGTCCGAGTTGGCTAACGCTAATGTTCTCCATCTCAATGCCTAAGTCTTTGAAAATTGGCTCTGCGCCTGTCAGTACAGCTATGTCCTGAAGCATTGCTTTTCTGCGGTCGCCATAACCAGGTGCCTTGACGGCTGCAACCTGAAGCACGCCTTTAAGCTTATTAACTACTAAGGTTGCCAATGCTTCGCTTTCAACGTCTTCTGCGATTATCAACAAAGGCTTTTTGGCCTTTGAGACCTTCTCAAGTAGCGGAACGAGCTTGCCGACATTGCTGATTTTTTCCTCATAGACAAGGATGAATGGTTTTGACAATTCGCAGACCATTTTATCGGTGTCGGTTGCGAAATGCGGCGAAAGATAACCGCGGTCGAACTGCATACCTTCGACGAATTCAACGGTCGTCTCGAAACTTTTACCTTCTTCAACTGTGATAACGCCGTCTTTGCCGACTCGCTGAAAGGCTTTGGCCATAGTTTTTCCGATTTCTACATCGTTATTGGCTGATACCGAGGCGATATTAATGATGTCGTCGGCCTTTGTTATATTAATTGGTTTTGCCAGAGCGATAAGCTTATCGGTTACAGCCTTGGCCGCCTTTTGCATTCCGCGGTTCAGGGCCATGGCATCGGCGCCTGCCGCGAGGTTTTTGTATGCTTCTTTGAACAGTGCTTCGGTTAGTACCGTGGCTGTTGTAGTCCCGTCACCGGCGATCTTCGAGGTTTTGCTCGCCGCTTCTTTTACTAATTTTGCGCCGAGATTCTCGTTTTTGTCGAGAAGATCAACTTCTTCAGCAACAGTTACGCCGTCTTTGGTTACGGTTGGGCCACCCCAGCTTTTATCGATGACGGCGTTTCGGCCCCTGGGGCCAAGGGTTGGTTTTACGGCTGCGGCGAGTTTTTCAACGCCCGCCAACAGTTTGGCTCTTGCATCGGTTTCAAATGCCAATTCTTTGACTGCCATAATTAAATGCCTCCTAAATTTTCTGGCTTACAAAAGATTTAATCGTTAATTTTCGCATAATTCATACTAAACCTGCAAAAGATATACCAGCTTTCGTGCAGATATTCAGCTATTTTGGATAAATTGCAGTAAGTAGCTTATTGACAGGCATATATGGAAAGCAAAATTTGGCATTTATAGGTATGTTGAGAGGATAGCTCAGATGCAAAGGTGCCAATTTTGGTATTGAAAGCCGGGCTGATACGCCAAACTGACAGGCTTTTAGTATATTGACGAAGAGTCCTTTATAAGGAATGCTTTAAAAAGTCTGCATAGTTGGCCCGAGTAGTTAATTATAGCCTCATGAAAGGGCCTTTTTTGAAAGTTAAGATGTTTTATCACCCTCTGAAGAAGCCAGAAACAGCAATTATACGGCTAAGAAACCTGATTTAGCATGTTAAAATGGCTCGTGTAAGGCTACCCTGACAATAGTTGTGATAACCTCACGTATGTTTTTTAATGATAGAAGCTTATAGTTTTATTCTTGCTGCCGATCAGTATTATTTTCCGGCTGTTTCCAGTCATCCTGCTGTGGCGAACTGGGTGCCTGCTGGAAGGTCGGAGAAGGCTCCTGTGAGGCTTCCGGCTGCTCGGTATTGGATTGTGAGGCTTCGGTGCCTTCCTGCCATGACTGCTCGGTACTACTTTCGGGCCATTGCTGTGACGGCTCAGATGGCTGATCAGGTTCGTTTTGGGGACTGAAAACGCTGAGAATCTTTTCAAATAGGTTCCAAGACATTTTTACCTCCTTACCAGATTGGATTTATACGGCTTTTTCGTGGTTTTCCGGCCTTTTTCAGACAATAAAGGCCATTATTTCCCTGTTTTCGACTATTTTTGATAGAGACTTTATCAGGAAAATGGTTTTGGAACCTATATTTTTAAAAGTCTGAGATATTTGCCCAGATTAACATCGTTTCATTTGAAATTGGGTTTGATTGGGTTTGAATTGGCTTTATTTTTTGGGCTATAGCCGCATTTTCTTCCTAAGCCCTTGTAAATATTTACTTTGCATCAATTTTTCCCCTTTCGACAAATTGGCTTTGGATTGGCTTAAATTGGCTTTGAATTGGCTTTGAATTGGCTTTGTTGTCTGAATTA
>CAZWME010000790.1:0-2923 GCA_964634515.1 uncultured Pirellulales bacterium
AACCAGACTCTACGATATGTGCAAAGAAGAAGGTGGGTTGGCGAACAACATTCAATGGGAAGATTTTAAACAATGGATGGATCAGGAGAATCCGCTTTATATAAATCCTTTGATAGGTAAAAAGAGAATGGTTGAGCTATACAACTATGCCCTGAAATCCTTCTATCTTTCACCAGCCTTTATTTTACGCTCCCTCAAAAATGTAAGGTCCTACTCAGATTTGAAAAGGTATTTTACGGGATTCATTTCGCTTATTGAGGTTCTTAAGCGTTATTTTACTGGGAATAATTAGGAACGTTTTATATGTACAACATAATTGGTGGTGGAATTACGGGTTTATCTATAGCGTATTATTTGACCCAGGAAGGGCTAGCCGTTACTGTTTACGAAGCTTCTGACAGACTCGGGGGCAATTGCAAGTCGGTTGAATTGGATGGAGATTACGTTGACTGTTACTACCATGTTTTAACCAGAACCAACAATTACTTGCAGAAAATAATCAATGAAATAGGCCTCTCCAGCAGTTTGTATCCGATTCGTACCACGATGGCGCTTTATCAAGACGAGAAAATACACCCGATAACCAATCTTAAACAAGCTCTTACATTTGCGCCTCTTCACAAAATCAACAGGTTTATGTTGGGAATTTGCTTGCTTCGTAGTCTTATGGTTAGAAATTGGCAAGTCTTAGATGGGCAACTTGCGAAGGATTGGCTGTGCAAAATCGGAGGTGAAAAACTCTACAACCGTTTTTGGAAACCCATCATGATGCACAAATTCGGAGAATCTGCGGAAGATATTGTGGCTACGGATATGTGGTTCAGACTTAACCGGCTTTTTGCTACCAGTTTGGGACGGGGCAAGAGTGGTGCATGCTATATAAACGGCACCTTCAAAGTTTTTTTTGACAAGTTGGAATATTACCTGAAAAATTCCGGTGTCATTATAAATAAGGGGTGCTCAGTAAAGAAACTTGAAACAGAAAATGGCGGAGTTTCATCAATCATTTTGGGAAATGGGCAAAAAATAAAGACCAATAACGTAATAGTTACCACCCCGCTTCCACATTTCAGTCGATTACTGTCGGAAGAATGGAGGGCATACAAAGAGAACCTTGAGCGCATATCTTATTTAAATAACACATGCCTTATTTTGAAAACCCGTAAACCTGTTGTCAATTGTTATCAATTAGCGATCACTGATACCGATATACCTTTTACAGGTATTATTGGGGCTACTCAATTTTATCCCCCTGAAAAGTTCGGCGGTTATATTACATACGTAACGACTTATTTTAAATACCATAATGAATTATACAACAAGCCTCCACATAAACTGCTTGACACCTATCTTCCATTTTTGCAGAGAATAAACCATGATCTTTCCGCAAATGATATAATCAGTTTTTGTGTGGTTGAAGAGTTGGATGTAGAGGCCATCCATTCAGTTAACTATAGCAAATTATTGCCCAGCACTGAAACTCCGATCAGGGGATTGAAACTGCTGTGTTCAGCGCAGATATACCCGGAGCCTACCGTTTTAGACACTGCATGTAATTACGCAAGGAAGCTTTCCAAACAAATAGTGGATTCGGAAAGAACAACCAACTTAACATAAAACTTATTCCAGAAGTAATGAGAAGAGTATGAATATTAATAATTTAGATTTGCTCCAATGTATCAACTGCAGTTCCGACAATCTTTCCCTCAACACCGAAGAACAAGATCGGGAAATTGTAAGTAACGGCGCTATTAATTGCCAATGTGGTACTTCCTTAGGCATCTGTTACTATAATTGGTAAAAAAAAGTGAAAGACACAGAAAAAAAGCAATATTTCGAATATTTTTATTCAAATCCGATTTTGGCATATTGTCAAAATTGGGGGCATATTGTCACCGAAAAATTGCTCGGCGACGGTATATTAACCCTGGATTTAGGATGTGGGGCCTTTGACCATATGCCTTTTGCCGACCCGACAAAAAAATACACGTGCCTTGATATCGACAAAGAAATCCTTGAAATTGGCAAGGAAAAATATCCCGACGTTGAAGCTGTTTGTGCAAGTGCTGAAAAGCTGCCTTTTGAAGATAATTATTTTGACAATGTTGTAAGCGTATTCAGTCTTGAACACATCAATGACCTTGATTCCTGCATATCAGAACTCGCAAGGGTACTAAAGCCGCAAGGCTGTTTGGCGGCGGCCCTGCCCACAGAAGGTTTTATTTTCCGAATGGGCCGCAGATTAACTTCTGCCCGATATGCAAAAAAAAATCTCGGTATAAAAAGTGTTAGAGAATATGAAGAAATGGTTGCAAAAAACCATGTCAATAACCTTGAAAAGATTCTATCGGTACTTGCAAGGCATTTTCTGATAGAAAGAAAAAAATGGTTTCCCTTTGCGGTATTAGGCGGCAAGAACCTGAACATTAATTTGGCTATAAAAGCCAAACCTCTAAATCAAAAAGCCCAATAGTTTATGGAAATCCGATCTTCATTAAAAAGTTGCTGGCCTGAACACCGTTGGCTTATATTCATTATCGTGATGGCTTTTCTGTTGCGAGTTTGGGGTATTAAATATGGCCTGCCATATACCTTTGTCGGACATGAATCCGAGTTGGTATCGGGTCCGGCCAAAGGGCTTGTCAATCGAGATTTGTACCCTGGCATAATGAGACAAGGACATCTTTTCTTTAATATTTTGATGGCTCAATACGCACTGATCGCTCCTGCGAAGTATTTGATTGATTTCATATCTGGTGTACGTTACGATTCTCTGAGCGATTTTGTACAGGTTTTAAAAAGCAGCCAAGACCTTTTCCTGTTTGTAGCACGAGTTAATTGTCTGCTTTTCGGAACAGCTACAGTATTACTAGTGCTCCGTCCACAGAATAAAGACTGTTAGGCCTTTTTGCCGATAGGATTA
>CAZWME010000791.1:0-2922 GCA_964634515.1 uncultured Pirellulales bacterium
CGGCACACATCAGGCCTCACTTACGGTTACTTTGGAAATACTGCTGTTGACAAAATGTACATGGCCAGGAGCGTCCTTAAGCGAAAGAGTTCCCTTCAAGATATGATAAACAAATTGAGTGAAATTCCGCTCCTCCATCAACCGGCAGCAAAGTGGCATTACAGTGTATCGACCGATGTGCTCGGCTATCTGGTCCAAAAAATATCAGGACGACCACTGGATGATTTCTTCCGGCAACAAATATTCGAGCCGCTGGATATGAAAGACACTGCTTTTTACGTGCCAAACGAAAAAGTAAATCGCTTTGCCGCCTGTTATGGCCCGAAGCAGAACGGAGGACTCAGGATTGTCGATGACCCGGCCAAAAGCCAATATCTCGCTGAACCTTTGTTGTGTTCCGGAGGAGGAGGTCTGGTTTCCACGGCACGGGATTACCTGCGATTCTCCCAAATGCTGCTTAATAAAGGGCAACTTGATGGCAAACGATTGTTGCGCTGCGAAACCGTAGAAATTATGACCTCAAACCAGCTTCCTGATACCGTTAAAAGAGGTGAGGGTGAAGGATTTGGATTGGGTTTTTCCGTGCGACTAAAGGACGGCAAATTCCCGCAAGGAGAATACGGCTGGGGAGGAGCTGCAAGTACACATTTTTGGATATCACCAAAAGACGAATTAATCGTAATTGCCTTGTCCCAATACATGCCTTTCTCGTCCCAGTTGCAAAATGCCGTAAAATCAATTATCTACGATTCGATTCTCAATTAGAAATTAATTTCCAGCAGTCCTTAAAATTAGTAAATATTTGAATACATTTCATTTGACCGCATTTACAAAAAACGGCCGATGAGTTATTTACAAAACTTCTACTTTTTTTTCTTTGCGAAAGGATTCTCATTTCTGAGAATTCATGACAAATTGCTCTGTGTCCCGGCACACCTGTAACCTGAAAGCATCTTTTTTTCCAACGCCTCATAACATTGCTAAACAAGGAGTTATGTTTATGCAACACCTTTAGAGAGCACTATTTTTCAATATATGGAAAATCGGACAGTTATGCTTATTTCAAAGAGCCGCTCTTGAAATTATTCTCTTGATATTCCTTTAAACTGTTGTATTTTTCGTTTATGGTCAGCCGTTTTAAGAGAACGACAAATATTATTACTTTGTTTGTTATAATCGGTTTTGGAGTGTCTGTTTATGTACTTTGCCGGATTCATGACGCCAAATCCGCGAAAAAGGAAGAAATTATATATTTGCCGAAGTTCTCGCCGGAATTCCTGAAAGATTTGGCAAGAGAAGAATATACATTAGTTGAGATAGAGCCAAACGACCCCCGCATATCCAAAGAGTGGATAAAAGAACATATAAACCAGCAAGAGTTCTGATCTATTGAAATTGGAGTTGTTTTGGCTTTGTTTTTTAGCGTTTTTTTCGAAAATTCGAGGAATTTTCGAGGTGTGGATGAGGGAAAGAAATATTGAACCTTTCGACTGCGCACCTTGGGCACAAGCTCAGGAAAAGTATCCAACAATGAATGTCAAATATAGAAGGGAAGGATTTTTGCTCCTCTGCAGAAAAGTAGGCAGGCACAGACCGAGGATAAGCTCGGGTCAGCATGAGCTGCCTTATAGACAGGTATTCGCAAAGGCGAAACAGAATCCCTTCTATGAAAGAACAAGGGGCCTATACCGAATTAATCAGCACAGGCCCCGAATTGAATTAGCCTCACATCATTTTCCTGAATCAGGCTGTAATTATTTTGCCTCAGAGACAGAAACAAGGTCCAGCAAAAATGGAACTTCAGAACCGGCACACAGGAACTCGATCTTTACATCGGTGTGCAGGGCTTCTGAGGTATAGCTATACTCAGCCCATTCAGTCGTCAAATCGAAGCTTGTTGCATTCCAGGCATCAACAGAATTATCCGATGCTTTCATCTGTACGGTCAGGGGACGCGGTGCTTCCGCTTTGGCCCAGAAGCTTGCAGTGTAGTTTTTAGTAAGATCGGCCGCGAAGGATATATTCACTAAAATGAAATGCCAGTTCTCAACTCCTACCGGTTCAACCTTAAGGCTTCTTGCGCCATCAACGGAGTCCGTATCGACGATCGTTGCGTTACTGCCTGCACCCTCTGCTGGATTCCAGGTACACCATTGTACCCAGTCCGGATCGTCAAGGATAGGCTCGTCCTCTTCAAAGCTCGGATTCTGTAATAAGTTCTCAGCCTCAACTCTGAATCCTGCAAGGTAACGAACCTCACCATCAGACAAAGCCTTGTCGTATATAGCGACCTCATCAATTGCGCCAATCCAGTCACAGCCCCACCCGTCCGAGCCGATGAGGATAGGTGCCTCACTGCTGGTAATTTGGCCCATCGGGGTCGAATCGGTCTGCTCTCCATCGAGATAGCATTTCAGCGTTTCTCCGTCATGTGAGCAGGCGATGTGGGCCCACTCGTCGAGCTCCAGGTTTTTGCCGACGTAAGCCCAGGCCCTGGGCGACGTATTAAACGTAAACGCCATGTAGGGCTGAGGGCTGCCCCAGCCGTATCGAACCTGCCAACTCCAACCCACACCACTCATCGCCTTGGCCAACGGCGCCGTCTCTGTACCCTGTCCCTCAGGGTCATCGGCTCCGGGTCTTATCCAGAGGGCTAAGGAGATCGGACCTGCGATGTCCAGGCTGGCGTCATTGCCGCAATCGATATAGTCCCCGCCGCCATAGACCCCGAGCAAGCCATGGAACTCCATCGCCATTCCGTAGTCGGCCGGCCCTTCCACATAGGTTGGGGCGCCAACTATAGTACCATCGTTACCATTGCCGGAACCATCTAACACATCGTTCTCAATCGCGTAAAACGCAGCCAAACCATTGGTGCCGGGATCAACCGGGACCGCCCGTTGACCTGCAAGGTAACGAACC
>CAZWME010000792.1:0-2909 GCA_964634515.1 uncultured Pirellulales bacterium
AAAACGTTAACATCCTTTGATCCATCCGGACAAACCTCTTTTTTCTTAGAATTACCGTGCAAGTCTAGAATATATATCTCAGAAAACACTTCCATCAATTGCTGACGCATTCTGCGGAAAGTTGGATTATCCAAATATCCATGGTTGGTAATTAGCGCCAAGATACCAACCCCTGTTTGCTCGATCCGCCATTGTCCAAAACGTATGAATTTTACGTAATCGTCTAAGAGCAATTTCGGGTTCTTTTCTTTTATCTCGTCGTTAGGATAATAATATTTGCGCACCAATTCGCTAATCCACTCTCCCTTGTTAGCTGTATTTGCTGAGTATGGTGGATTACCAAGTACGACCATAATCGGCAAATCTCTCTTTACCTTATTTGCCGCTGCTGCTTCCTTACTAAGATATTGAGCAAAAAGTGTCCGGCTTGTTTCTTCTGCCTCCTCTAATGTATTTGTAAGATATATCCCCAATCTCTCATCGCTTGTAAAATCATAGCCGGTCTCGGCCAATTGCAGTCCTAACTTCATATGTGCAACAGCATAAGGTGCCATCATCAACTCAAAGCCAAATATCCTCGGCAGTAAATGTTCGTTCACGTATCCTGACCACATTCCTTTTTGACGGCTAAATCTTTGATAAATCTGGTCAATTACTTCAAAAAGGAATGTCCCCGTCCCTACCGCCGGATCAAGAATAAGCAATCTATGCAAATCGTTGCCGTTGATTTTAGATTCATCGGCTAATCCTCTCTTTAAGCCGAATTTCTCCTTTAACAAATAATCCACACTGCGAACGATGTAACTTACAACCTCATCCGGCGTATAATATACCCCTCTTGTCTTTTTTAGTTTTGCATCGTATTCCGCCAGGAATGTTTCATAAAAATGAACGACCGGGTCTTTGCGTTTTTTACGTCTTGCAAAGTCGTGAAGTATCACCCCCATATCCGCTTGTTTTAACAATTCTACTAAATCATCTACGAGCCAGACAATTCTGTCGTCTAATTTCGGGCCTGCAATATCGCCAAAGATATCACGGAAAAACGGATTAGTCTTGGGCAATAGATAGGCCGCGTGCTCTCTTGTTAATTCTTTGGCCCTGCCATTCATCCCGTGGAACGCGGCGTATTTGTCTTTGCCGAATACAGTCATATCTTCAATATGGCTTCGCGCGCTGAACAATCCATAACAGATTGTCTGAGCATACATATCTGCAAATTGCTCTTCCGTTAAATCGTGCAGCAAAACCTCCTTGAAAGCCTCAAACTGGCCGTGTAATGTCCCGGATTTTTCTTCCTGCTGGAATGTCTTTACGATAATACCCCGCATCATCCGGGCTTTATGCGCCATTTTCGCAGCTAATTCCTTTGCGATTTTAATCTTTTCCGGCTTTTGTTCTAAAAATGACCTGAACAGTTCGCGAACCTTTACTTCGCCATCTGTGGTCGCTTTGAATTTGCCCGCTGATTCTTCCGCCAGTTTTGCAGTTAATTGCCCTTTGCCGTTCACATACCAGCGAAATTCGATGTAGTCTGTTAGAATGAAATTATCAAAACCTGGCAGATACCTTTTGATTTGTTCTGTTTTTGCCGCCTGCGTTAAATTTGTGGTTATATCTTTGGCCTCTATATAACCAATATTTAGGTCAACTCCGTTTGTCCTGCGTGACACAACGTAATCTGGAGCACCGCACGCGGTCCGCTTTGGCTCATTGGTCGCTGTAATTTTCCTCGCAAGCCCCTCTATCAATATTTTTAACGCCGGCCTATGAGTATGCTCTGTCGCATCGCCTCTTGAATACGCCTTATTTATCTCGCTTAGGTATTTGTTAAATAAATCGCTTGGCATATTGTCCTCTTGAATGTTTTATTTCGCCATTTCCTAAATAATCCCTGTTTTTATGCAAAATCTCTCAAAAACCTCTGAAAAACTAAAAAATACCACCAAAAATCTTTAATATCAACCATTTTTAGACAAAATAGCCCAATTTATCCCATAGGGAAATCAACCACATTCTTGCCCCGTTAGATAATTATGTCTATCTAATCGGGGTTTACTCAAAATCCCCAATTCTCCAATTCTCCAATCTCTAATTCCCTAATATTCTTGAGTTTATCCCGGCCATAATAAAAGCTTCTTGACTTCTGTGGTCTGTTGTTTTAAGATACATCGAGAATAGGTGGGGTGTATTTTGGAAATAGATGAAAAATCGATGGTGCTATTATGAACAGAGTATATACGGCTGTAACCAAGCAGGACAATGGCTGGTGGGTCGGGTGGATTGAAGAAGTGCCGGGTGTAAACTGCCAGGAACGCACACATGAGCAGCTAATGGAAACTCTCAAGGCGACCCTTAAAGAGGCCCTGGAGTTTAATCGGCGGGATGCTCTGTCCGCTGTGGGAATGGATTTTCATGAAGAGCAAATAGCGATATGAAAAGGAAGAAACTGCTCCGGTATCTTCGCTCTCAAGGATGTGAATTTGTAAGAGAAGGAGCAAAACATTCCTGGTGGTCTAATCCATCATTAAACAAGAGATCGGCCGTCCCCAGGCACAATGAAATTGTAGATGTCCTCGCAAAAAAAATATGTAAGGACCTCGGAGTTCAACCGTTAAAATAGGCAAAATAGCTGCAACTTGTGCCTAAGTAAGGGAGTATCTGCGGGAATTTCGACAAAAACGTTAAAAAACGCTAAAAAACCACCAAAAACTTGTCTTGAGCGGAGTCGAAGGGATCAACCATCCAACTTTAGTTCACTTTAGGCACTTTAGTTCACTTTAGGCACTTTAGTTCACTTTGAACTTTTCACTTTGCACTTGATTTTCAGAGCCAAATATGTTATAATGTGTATATATTAGCCAGATGGCTAACGTAAATCGTCGTTATTCGACGAAAAATAGACTTTT
>CAZWME010000793.1:0-2909 GCA_964634515.1 uncultured Pirellulales bacterium
TGGGCCAGGACCGGAGACGAGATACCCCTGGCACTCTTACACCTGGCAGCAGCAACTAAGGGCAAAAGCTCATTATTACCACCCCCAATATTTGACGGCCGTTTCTTTCATTGCGAATACCATGGCAAGCTTGAAAAGCATCAGCAGAAACGTGACGACAAACGAACCTACGACCACATGGTATTCTACGGTGGTTCCTGAAAGCTGTAATATTTAGAGCCTCAAACAGGGTAATCGTTATTTGTAGCTAAGATTTAGACTGGTTGTGATGAGAAAGAATATTTTTTATTTATTGTTATTATTGCTTTTGTCGAGTCAGGCTGTGTCAAATAGTATAACTGCCGCAGACAGTAGCGATGCTGTTAATAATATCCCCAGGCAAATTGCCCCATTTTTTAGACCACCGCCGGAACTTGCCAAAGATTTTGGGAAATATCGCTCTCCTTTGAAATTCTATAACGGGACTCTTGTTAAGACACGGGACCACTGGCAAAAACGCAGAAACGAAATACTCAAAACGTGGCACGGTATCATGGGAAATTGGCCGCCAATGATTGAGAAACCCAAAATCGAATACCTCGAAACAAAACACCGCGAGAATTTCACCCAGCACAAGGTACGCCTCGAAATAGCTCCGAAGCAGCAGACAGTAGATGGCTATCTGCTTGTTCCTGATGGTACAAGGTTGTTTCCGGCAATTATTGCCGTTTACTATGACGCCGAAACTGCAATAGGTCTGGGTAAAGAGCTGCGCGACTTCGCCTATCAACTAACAAAGCGTGGTTTTGTGACCCTGTCAATCGGAACCCCGGAATTTGCTAGTTTAAAAGCTCCATATAAGCCGCTGTATGACTCGGCTATAGACGAGACCCCGCTCCAGCCGCTTTCCGCCTTGGCCTATGTAGCGGCCAATTGTCATACTGCACTTGCAAACATGCACCAGGTCGATCCTGACCGAATTGGTATCATTGGCCATTCCTATGGCGGAAAATGGGCTATGTTCGCATCATGTCTCTATGACAAATTTGCCTGCTCTGTCTGGTCTGATCCCGGAATCGTATTCGACGAGAAGCGGCCAAACGTAAATTATTGGGAGCCATGGTATTTGGGTTATGATCCTAATCAACAACGCCAAAGAGGTGTCCCAAACGCAGCTAATCCCCGCACCGGAGCGTACAGAAAACTATTTCTCGATGGATTCGACCTCCACGAATTGCACGCTTTGATGTCACCCAGACCGTTTCTTGTTTCAGGCGGGTCCGAAGATAGACCTGAGCGTTGGAAAGCGCTTAATCATACAATTGAAGTTAACGAACTTCTCAAACATCCCAATAGGGTTGCCATGACTAACCGCAAGGCCCATTCTCCAAATCCCCAATCGAACGAACAGATTTACCTTTTCCTCGAACATTTTCTGACCAAAGAACAGTAAGCCAATGATTGCGTGGTTCTAAAATTCCTCACTGTTGTTGTATAGCTTCGGGCGAAACTTCCTCCAATGCCTCTCCCCTTGTCGGGCAAACCTTATCAGGTCCGACTTCTTTTTGTGACGCTGCCTGGGCATCTTTTTCCTCTTGCGGGTCATCGGGGGGTTTTACGTTTATCGTAATCTCACCAACGTCAACTGTACCAACGGTGGCATACTTCCATATTTCAACATTCCAGGCATCGAGACAAAGTTTCAATTCTTCCCAGTCGCCAGTGCCTTGGATTGTATTAACACCATTCTCCCAGTAAAGATTAACTTCTTTCAGCATATCCTCACCGCCGTCACTTTTGTCTATCGAGGCACTGAATATTGCCGGAAAGTTGGCTCTTACCTCAATAACATCGCTGCCTTTGTAACACGGGAAGTCACCCCCATCTCTGCCGATGCTTTCACAATCTACCTGTACCAGCTTAATCTTACATTTGTGACACTCCTTGAGTTGTATATAATGACCCACTTCCATAGATACAGTAAATTTGCAGAGGTCAATCGGATTGTACTTCCATGCCTCCTTGGTCTTCTTCTCTGGTTCTGCACTTGCATAGACAACCCCAAGCACAGCCAGACCAATCAATATTACCCTGTAAGTATTTTTCATCACTCTTCCCTTTCAAATATCCGAATCATTCAGGCGCTCTTAATACAGAACCCTATTCACTTATCTACACTCCGCGATATCCCTCCTTGATACAAGTCTCCCCTCCTTGGAATATGAAATACCAAAGTGGCCTTCTCTTATTAGACTCTTCCCGATTACAAATATTACACCTTTTTTAAAAAGTCCTGAAATATACTAAAAAAAGGCTGATAATCAGTCCCCTCAAGACGAGTTCGTCATTTAAATGGCATATGGGGCACTTTAAAATGAATGCTGACGAGGATTATCTTCGCAGTAGGCCAATGACTTTGTAATGATCATTGGCCTGCTCTCTAAGAACAGTGTTCCAGTGCGAACCATTTCTACAATGTGTAGCTTTAGGGCCGTACCTTATTTTCGTGCGATCTGCTGATTTTTCTCACGACGCTGACAGATGATTTCCTCGGCAAGTCTTACCGGAACCTTAGCATAGCGAGACATTTCCATCGTGAATGAGGCCATTCCCTTGCTAAGCCCGCGAACCACGGTGGCATAGCCAAACATATTTGCCAGTGGAACCTCGGCCCTCATAACGGTGTAAGTGTCCCTGTTTTCGGTTTCAAGTATAATCCCTCGGCGGCAGTTAATGTCACCAACAATAGGCCCCTGGAATTCTGCTGGCATTTCAACCTCTACAGTCATGATAGGTTCTTGCAGACATGGGCGGGACTTCTTGAATACTTCGATAAAGGCATCTCTTGCCGCCGTACGAAAAGCCATCTCGCTGGAGTCCACCGCATGATATGTGCCGTCATCGAGACACATTTTACAAGCAACAATTTC
>CAZWME010000794.1:0-2904 GCA_964634515.1 uncultured Pirellulales bacterium
ACGCCCCCGGATATGCAGGGATGCTCGATTCGCAAAATCCTGCAGGGCAAAACACCCCGTGATTGGCGAAAATCGATGTACTACCATTACCACGAATACCCCGCGGTGCACAGCGTAAAACGGCATTACGGCATACGTACAAAACGCTATAAGCTGATACACTTCTACAACGACATCGATGAATGGGAGCTGTACGACCTGAAAAAAGATCCCAAAGAGATGAAGAATATCTATAATGAACCGGCAAACTCAAATCTTATAACAAAGTTAAAGGTCGAACTGAAATTGCTGCGAAAAAAATATCAAGACAATATCGGCACACCGGTTTGAAAGTGGGCAATTACTTAATATTTGTCGGGTGAGAAAATTGAAATAATAGTGAGAGATTTTCAGGTTTCTTACTGATTTTATGTGGGCTACCATTCTTTTCTTATATAGCCCGCGTAATACATAACTTGTGCCGGTTTATTTCTCCTTCGCAGTTACCGCCTGCCGGCTTGTGTTATAACAAAATTTACTACCTCTTGCTGCCGGTCTGTCAAAAGAAGGACTTCATCTTGAGCTGCAAGCCGCCCACTGAAATCACCAACAATAAACAATATTGGACCGCCTCGGATAGATGAATTCCGAGTGCGTAAAGCTACCCGGTCGGCGGCAACGTAAAGAGTCCCGTTTGCTGGAATGACCGTTCCACCATTGAAAGTAAAAAGATGAATATTGGATTCCGGGCCAATACTCAGTGTCCAGCCGGAAATATCTACAGCAAAATAATTTGGATTATGCAGTTGTATGTACTGCTCATCAAGGTTACCACTGGCAGGATTGGTATCGATAGTACCGAAGTTGACAACCGTGCCGGCCGGTTGAGTATCTGGTATTTGATTGGCACCGGAAGACAAGCCGTTGAATAGCTGTCGCCGGCGCTCAGGCAGATAGGAGTATTTCAGTTCTTCAACAGCTTCCATTAAAGATTGGGGACAGCAAGGTGACGTCGAACCATTACCCCATGCATGTGAGCCCCATTTAGCAGCGTCTAAGGCCGCATCCGGTGAAATAAGTTCCGCCAGCATATCAATAAACGGCTCAAAATAAAGTTCATCCACCGGCGCGTCCGGTGCCTTGAGAAATTCATCCATGAGTGTTCGTATGCGCCGCAAATACATCTGCTGTGTTTCCGGCGTATTAAATATGGCATCTGGCATACGGTTGCCTCTGCCGACAAACATATGAGTATTCGGAACAAGATTTTCGTTCCAGTAAGTCTCAGCAGAATTCCACACTCGTCCAAAGCTCAAATCCACGTCCCACGGCCACATCTGCCATTCATCACTAACGCCCGTATCACGGTAAAAGTAATAGTTTTTGTGACAGCAGTCGGTATCTCCCGTTATTGCGCGTACTGCCAAAAAATTAACAACCTGCGCAACATCAACATTGTCATAGAGATATCGGCGACGGGCTTCGCCGGAGAGGCTGAGGCCATTATAGAGCGCTGACAAATCCTCGTTGCCTTCATTTTTGCGAGTCTTTTTTTCGGCCCCGCTATTGGCGTTACCCGCACTATTAAATTTGTTGTACATCTTGTAAAGGGCCCCCTCGGCATTCAAGCCCATCCTAATCAGCCAATCTTCATCGCCATTCTCCATCACGTGAGCTGTGCCCCAAAAGGCCCCGTTTTGTTGGACTCGTACCGGAAAAACCCAGTGGTAGGGACAACCCGCGTCACGATATAACTCATAGGCCAGAATATTGCGCATCTGAGCCTTATCCGGATATGTCGTCATCAGGTTTATATCGTCGGCACGTGGCTGGCCCGGCGCCCACTTGAAGTTATAACCGGGATGGAAATCAATATCGTAGCTCTTTTTAGGAAATCCGCGACTGGACTGGCCGTGAATATTGATCCACACATTGTCGTAAAACTCCCCATCATAAAAGAGCGAGCAGCGGGTTCCGGAATTGGAATTCGCGGCGTTCGGTGTTCGGATAAACCAATGTAATACCGGTAACGGATTAGTAAGGTTCGGGTCCTCCACTATAGTCCCGCAATACTGCGGAGAATTTAGCTGATCGATATAAGTTGGAAACCGTGATCTGCGTCCGGCAGTATCTCTGGCCGTAATGAACCAGCGGACCATCTCCCCCGCTTTATACCTGTAAGCCGGGATTCGCACAGTGTACAGCCCATCCCCGCCTTCTCTATCGCCGCCCGTACCATCATCCAGTAATGGTATGCTTACCTCGCGATTAAACATAACGCGATAGTACAACTTGACGTTATCAATCGGATCGAAAGACGGTTCGATCCGGGCTACTATCTGCAGGTCCTCATTTTCAGTAGGTATAAGCGGATAATGGTCCGTATCGGAAATGATTGGTCCCAAAATATCAACACCGTCGTTGTTCGGCTTTCCAGGCGTCGAAGTCGGGAAATATTGACATGACGACCCATCCACAGTATCAATTGTGGCCAGCAGTTCCGGAACAATCAACAGGTCCGAACTACCGATCCGATGGTTCAGCCCCTGTATAGCCAGTAGGTTGGCCCCAACATGGAGAAAATCGAATTCCGGAATAGCAAAATCAACCGGATTAACAGCAATACTGTCGGATCGACTGACTAATGCTACAGAGTTCCATGTCTCTGTGCCCGGTGCAGGCACATTGTCACGTGCCACCTCCTGACCATTGATATAGGCAATCATACCATCGTCAAAACGCATGCGCAAAGTTAAGGATTGGATCGCCGAGGGATCCTCCACAACAAAGGGCACAAGAATATACACTGTCGTATTGACATTCTGCATCCTCGAAACATCCAAACCGACCAGTTCACCATAATCATAACCGACACCGGTTGTACCAGTTTGCCATCTTAATACATCCGGGCCTTCCTGCGTCCAC
>CAZWME010000795.1:0-2899 GCA_964634515.1 uncultured Pirellulales bacterium
TCCGCGAGGGGCGCTTAGCCGCGGGCGTCAATCATCCGAACAGTCTCTACATTTTCGGCAGTGAGGAAATCGATGGCCAGCCAGTAATCACGATGGAGATCGCCGGGGCCGGCACTCTCAAGGACAAACTTAAGAAACACGGCCCGCTTGCTGTGACGGAGACGGTCGATGCGGTCCTCGACGTCATCTCCGGCCTCGAGGCCGCCTTCGCGGGCGGGGTGCTGCACCGCGACATCAAGCCTTCCAACTGCTTTGTCTGTCCGGACGGTTCGGTGAAGGTGGGCGACTTCGGCCTTTCGGTCTCCACCCTAGCCAGGACCGATACCTTTGTCACGGCGCACGGCAAGATTATGGGCACTCCGGCCTACGCGTCGCCCGAACAGTTGCGCGGTGATGCTTTGGACTTGCGAGCCGATATTTACTCGGTTGGGGCAACGCTTTTTACCCTGCTGACCGACCGGGCGCCCTTCGAGGGAGACAACGCGGTGCAGGTCGTCGCCAACGCCGTCAACAAAAAACCGAAACCGCTGAGCGAGTTACGCCAAGACGTGCCGGGAGTCCTTGAGCGAGTGGTGGCGCGCTGCCTGGCCAAAGAACCGAACAGGCGTTATGCCGACTACACGGCGCTGCGCAATGCGCTGCTGCCTTTTGGTTCCAGCGAACCGGAGCCTGCGTCGATGAAGGTCCGTTCGTCAGTCGGCTGGATCGATTACTTGATAGCCTTTTTGATTCCTTATGTGATAATCATGCTCTTTTCAGGTGCGGATAAGTTAATTATTCGGCCTCTGGTCGAACGCACCCTGTATTCGGCGAGATATTACATTGCGTTGTTCAGCTTCGGTTTTCTGTACTTCAGTATCGTTGAGGGGATATGGGGTGGCGGCCTTGGCAAGCGGCTCAAGGGATTGCGCGTAGTCCGCGCGAACGGCCGGCCGCCCGGCATCGGGCGGGCGCTGATCCGAATCCTTATTCCCATTGGCTGTGTTGAAGGTGTCCGAATGCCGCTGATGATGGCATTGATTTCCGATGCCGACTGGACCGGGCTTCAGACCGTAATATATGTGGTTGCCGCCTTTGTCTGCGGTTGGATTCCGGTTTTGTTAACATTGAGAGCGCAGCGTGAAAACGGTTTTGCCACGGTTTGGGACCTCGTTAGTGGAACAAGGGTGGTAGTGAAGCCGAAGGGCACCGTGCGACCGTCGATCAAGCCTGCATCTAAGCCGGAGATTCCCGCCGAGGGCGCGGATTCGCTTGGGCCTTACAAGATCATTAACGAGATGGTTCCCGGGAAATGGATCGTCGCGGCCGATCCCGTTTTGCGCCGCCGGGTCTGGTTGCTGCGACGAACTTCATCGGAGCTTTCCCTTGCCCGGCGAAATCTTGCCCGCTACGGCCGTTTACGCTGGCTGCAGAAGGTCGAGACATCCGACGTCACCTGGGATGCCTTTGAGGCGACTGAAGAAGGGGTGCCGTTTTCCAGTCTGGTTGAAGATGGGAAACGTGTGCCCTGGTCAAGTCTGCGCTATTGGCTCGGCGATCTGGCTTCGGAACTATGGGACGCGACAGGGGACAAGACCCTGCCCGCGGAGTTGAGCCTTGATCATGTCTGGGTAACGACACATGGGCACGCCATCCTGCTCGACGAACCCTGGCCCGATGTCAAAAGATGTGCCGAACGCATAGGCGTTGGAGACCTCGCCGGTCAACAGCGTTTCCTGAATGCCGTCGCCGCTTGCGCCGAATCAACGAGTCTGCCCCTTCATGCCAGGGGAGTTCTGCAGAATCTTGCCGACGGGAAGTTCGAGAAACTCAGCTTCCTCACTGGCATACTGCGTGGACTCCTTGACAAACCCGCTGAGGTTAGCAAGGGGATTCGAGCCGGGTCAATCTTCATGCTGGCTCTATATGTTTGGATCACTGTTTTTGTCGGACGCTATCATGATAAGCAGTGGAATGAGTATCTGGGCGAGATCGTCATCATTTCTCCTATGGTGGTATTAGGGGCAATAGCGCTGATTCAACTCCTGGCGCTTTCGTTGTTCCGCAGGACCGCAAGTCATGCCACTTTCAGATTGGCGGTGGTCAACGCCAAAGGTCAGCCCGCCAACCGAGTAACGCTGCTGCGTCGCTGGGCGATTGTTTGGCTCGGACTGTTTGTACCAATGTTGTTCGTGGCATTATTGAGCAAAAGGTCCGAAGGTATCGCTTTCATCTGCGCCGTTGTATTGCTTGGCCTATGGATCAGCGCAGCGGTCTATGCCGTTGTTCATCCCCATCGTGGATTGCACGACCGGCTGGCGGGCACCTGGGTGGTGCGGCAGTGAATCGTAAGTCTATTGGTATCCCATCTATAAGTTCATTCGTAGCAGCGGATATTAAGTGATCGACGCCCAGGTTTTGGGGAGTATTATAGTGCTTACCTGTTTTTCTGCCTGGGGTCGGGGGCTTCGCGTCTGCGTATATCTACGTGCCTATAAGGCACCTCATGCTGGCCTCCGGTAGAAATGCTGCGTAATCCTTCACCCTGAGCGGAGACGAAGAGCATTCTTATCATACCGGATGCAGCCGCAGGTAGAGAATTAAAACAACTGTCATTTCGAGCTTGTCGAGAAATCTATTCAAATAACCGCCCGAAGGGCCTCAATAATTTTTATATTTACATTTTGATTTTTTAATTCTTTTCTGTTACCATCTACCAATAAAAACGTGATATGTGCATTTTGAATAGTGCAGCGAGATAAAAGATAAAAAAAGTAGCCGAAGTAGCGTCTGAACACGGACATCTCATACGCGAAGCTTGTGAAATTGTTATTATACGAAAACCATACATACATAGTTATCTAAATAGTGATCATTCTATTTTTCCACATTTTTGTTGTCAATGGCCAATTTCAAGAAT
>CAZWME010000796.1:0-2894 GCA_964634515.1 uncultured Pirellulales bacterium
TGTTTTCCTACCTCTCCTACCTTGGTAGGTGCCCATTTCCGCAGGAATGATTCTTTTAGACGTCCTTCTTCTGCCTCTACACTTTTATTGTCAGGAGTAAAGTAACTTGTAGTCACTACAACAACCTGAGCTTCGGTAACCTTTACCAGTAAAATATCATCTTGCAGTTGTCCACCCTTGACGACTTCTGGCGGAACAGACACAAATATACCGGAGTAACCTTTGTTTTTATAGATACTGAGTATGCACTGGGTAAGACCGCGAATAGTCCTTGCGGAAATATCGCGAGGCCGACCAGGATTGTCAATTATGTCACACAATGTCCTGAAATCGTAAAGGTCGGCACTATCAGCCTTAAGCAGTGGTGCGCTAGAAGCATTATACACCAAAGGAATGTTTGAAAGTAATTCTTCGGTTGATATCACAGTGTTGCCTGTGATCTGTACTTCCTTTGCAGTCATCAGTGGTGTTGTATCTGCAGGGAAATTCAGTTTCGCAATTTCTTCAGGGCTGATTTTTGCAATAGCTTTTCTCACTATTAACTTCTTTTCTTCTTTGGCTTTCTCCTCGAGCTTTAGCTGGTCTTCGGTCTTGGTAGGTTCTACCCTATCAACAGAGTCGGCTTTTATCTCGCCCACTGCGAAATAAAACACAATACAACATAGAAAAGCAAACCACTTCATTTTTTCCGTCCTTATGTAGCCATCCATAATAAATCTCCCAAAATCAAATTTGCCATAAACTCTCTTTTTCAAACAAACCCAACAAAACTCTCTTCCACGAGTATGGGACAAGAGTTATTGCAACTTGGCAAACATTATTACAATTTATTACTAATGGCCACTATTTTTTCTCCTAATTTTAACGAATTTAACGAATTTAACGAAACTAACGCTGCGACAACTCCCAAAACTATGGATGGAAAACAGAAAGAGATACTACTCCTCTCTGCTTCCTCAAATTTCCACTATATTAGCAAATTGTATAGGCAACTGTCAAGAACAAAAAGTTGTTCCCGGACTTTGAATTAATCACCCCTAACGAGTGCCTGCGGTTTACCAGTTTTCCGTACAGTTGGGGTCTTCCGGTTTGTTGCACCACAGCCACTGCTCCGCGAATGTGCTGAAGTCGAATAAATCAACAACGCCGTCAGCCGGCTCGAAATCGGCTCCTCCGCAGTCGCCGTATAAGCCGCAATCGTCGTTCAGCCAGTATTCGGTTATAATCTGGAGGTCTTTGTAATCAACGTAGCAGTCGGGTTGGATATCCGAGGTCAGACCGTAGCCCGCAGCCAGGATACCGACACAGTTCGAAAAGGTCGGGCTGTGGATTGTCGTGATTGACCGCGCCGGCAGCATCAGCGAGCTGTTCTCGTCGAAAGGACCGATGTATGCGGTATTCTCTGTTTCGCTGGTTCGATATATCTCCGAGCTGTCCGGCGAAAAGCCGTTTACATCAAGCGTTAAGCTAATATCGCTATCATCAAGATTGATTATCACGACCGTCAGCTCGCTGTCATCGGGACTCTTAAAGGCCGACATTCGCACGTCGCCTAAGCTGCCCAGATCGGTCGATGCCTCGACGCGATGCCAGCCGGGGTCGGTAAATGCCGCATAATGCTTGAAGGCATAATAAACAGGATTACGTGTAAAGTAAAAACTAACAAGGCCCTTAGGCTCTACCCAGAACAGTTCCCAGTAGCAATAAGCCGACACATCCTCGAAGACCAGAGAGTTATGCATCAAATGCGCAAGATTCATCGCCTCGACAAAAGTAGTAACATCACCGCCGCCGCCCTTCGAGAATTCCGTCATCATTCGCGGTTTGTCGTCGTAGTCATCGCGGAAATTTATCATCGAGCTTCTATAACCATCGGGATAGTTGTAAGCACCTCCGCCGTTATAAAGGTGATGAGCGTAACCGTAAACGTGACTTGGATTATCAAGGTTATTGATATATGTCGATAAACCGCTGAAGCCAGCGGTTTCAGGTGCGAGCATCTTCGGCATAGAAGAGCCCATTCTGTCGTAAAGCTCGGAATAAACCGCACTAAAGGCCTGCCTGTAGCCGGCATAGCTTGAGCCTTCTGATACGGTGAGTCTGCAGGTATCCCATCTGGAGTCCGTGTAGTCAGGTTCATTTTGCATACTCACATAGTCGGCAACTACACCGTAGCTGCCCCATTCATCCAGACTGTCTGCCCACCACTCTGCAAATTCATCATACATGTAATCGCCGTAGGCATCTTTTTTAAGAGTTCCTTCTTCTAACTGGCCGTTGCTTTTGAGGTAAACAGGCGGTGACCAGCAGGAAATCATAACCTTCAAATCCGGATTGCGAAGCTTAGCTGCTGCGATTACATCAGCCGAGACGCTTATATTGCTGGCACCGGCAGTACCCTGGTCGTAAGTGTTTCGTACCCTGTAAATATCGAGACCTAACTCGTCAAATATGGTATCGTAAAACTCGTCCCTCTCCTGTTGCGGCAATGCCATTATCTGCCCTACATACCAAGCCCCGGCAGCCCCGAAACCTTCGAGTTCCTGGTAAACAGTGTTAACATCAACCTCACCGGCAACCTCATCCAACACCTCGACCTCCGTATCGAGCGTGATATCCTCGAAATACACAGCGCCCGCACCCCCTGCACTGCCGTCGCCGAAGCCAATCGTAATCTTCGCAACATTGGCCAGATTAACATCGCTGAATTCCGTCAGCGCTGTGCTCCACTTATTCCATTGCCTCAATCTCGTATCGTTCATATTGTCATATATCACAGTAGCGGTTCCCGCGGGGCAGTCGCCATCAGTTATAGTCAAATACATCTGCTCGCCGAGAGGATTGATGGGCTCGCCGTAGAAATACAGCGCCAATGCTTCAGCGCCGACGCTGAG
>CAZWME010000797.1:0-2886 GCA_964634515.1 uncultured Pirellulales bacterium
TTGGCTCAGGCCAATACAATGCCTCAGATGGCACTTACACTGCTTAGATAAAAAAACGGCATAATCAACATGGCTCTAATGTAGGATAATCTGCTTGCAGCTTAGGGCAGTAAAGACCATTTGTTTGGTAATAAATTGTAAAAATAAAATAATAATATAACTAAATTCACTACTGCCATAGTGAGTTGTTCTTGCCCCTGCTTCAATTGCCTTAATGGCCCAGGTTGAAGCAGGGGCCTATTTATTCATTCCCTTTTCTTACCGTTTCCCACAATCTCATAGGATACTCCCCGGCTTTCAATATTAAAGGGGGCCTCTAAAAACTGCTTTTGTCACGAGAACGTGCGAAATCTTCCCCGGCTTGGGCGGAAGGTCAAAATCGACGCAGGCATAGACGATAGCATTCTCGAGGACGCTTCTTTGGCCTGACAACGCCGCCGGCTCAAGACTGCTGTCGTTCGCAGAAAAAATGAATTATTAGACATTCCCTTGATCCTTATGATAATCCGATAACAGTTTTTGCAGAACTTATATCCAGCCATATCCTATTTTTCACTTAAGAATTTTTTGCTTAGAACACATTCGTATTTTTGCCACCTTACTGCTTGAGGAACATTCGAGATACGGCCGATAAAGATATCTTTTAAAAATATCTGGCCTGAATTGTCCGATAATCAGCATCGAAAGTTATTATTGAAAAAATATTTTAATCGCATTTACACGATATCAATCTCGATTCCATCCAGATTACCGGCCCAATGAATATAAAACGATTATTAAGGCTATATTCGTTAAAAAAGCCACTAAGCCTTATAGTATTTTAGCCGACAAGCAATAGCCAATGGATAATAACGCATTCTATTTTTTAGATTATATTTAATAGCCGTTGGATAAATACGTGTTCTGTTTTGGACGATAAATAATAGCAATTTGATACATATTATTTTGGCGTGCTTGTTGCACTTTAAAATTAGAATCTTGGGGATCTTTGATAAAGAACCAAAAGAAAATTGTTCAAAGGATTTAAGGAGTCAAAAAAATGTTAGCAATTAAGAACAATCTAATGGCTGTAAACGCCGCACGGCACCTGAGCGTAAGCTACGATGCCTTGTCTCGGTCTGTTGAAAGGCTGTCGTCAGGCTTACGCATCAATAGCGCTAAAGACGACGCAGCCGGTCTGGCAGTTCGTGAGTTGATGCGATCCGACCTTGCTATTACCGAGCAGGGTATCCGAAATGCTCAAGATGGTATTAGTATGCTGCAGACAATGGAAGGTGCTATGGCAACAATCGATGATGCCTTAGTGCGTATGCAGCAGTTGGCCGAGCAGGCAGCCACGGGCTCGTACTCCACTGCACAGAGAGGAATTATGCAGAACGAGTTCGCGGAAATGCGATTGGAAATCGACCGTATCGCCGGGGCTACCAAATTTAACGGCATCAAGATGCTCGACAACTCCGCTGCCGTGGCAATCCACTTCGGTAAACTTTCAACCGACAACATCAGCGTTGCCGGCAGCAACATAACCAGCGCATCAGGCGGTCTTAATATCACAGGCCTGACCGTTGGCAGCGTAGCCAGCGCCAAGAACGCATTGATAACACTGGACAGCGCAATCAGCACCAAGGATACCGCCCGCGCCAGTTTCGGTTACAAGATGAACCGTCTTGAAGGCACCGTATCGGTCCTTGGTATTGCCGCTGAGAACCTGCAGGCATCTGAATCCCGCGTTTCAGACGTCGATGTTGCCACCGAAATGGCAAGTCTGACAAAGAATCAGGTCCTGGCACAGGCCGGTATCTCAATGTTGTCACAGGCCAACTCAATGCCTCAGATGGCACTGCAGCTGCTCAGATAACAAGCAATCCAATCGCACTGCTGCCCTAATCAGCTTGCTGTTTAGGGCAGTATCGACGATTTGCTTTATAATAAATTATATAGCTAACTTCACTACTGCCATAGTGAGTTGTTCTGACCCCTGCTTTAGTTTACTTATTGGCCCTAATTAAAGCAGGGGTTTATTTATTAAGTCACTTCTCTCTCCGTGCCCCATTCCATCATCTATTCACTCATCAACCCTTCAAACACAAACCACCAAAACTGCCCGCGACTTGCACTTGGTAGCTCGAAGAGAGAAGTAGTAAACGATCCGCAGCTTAAAACGTAAAATCCAAAACCGGCCGGGCCTGCTCCTGCTCAGACGTGGTTTATAAGAATCCCGGCTTGAAAACGCTTTTAGCATAGTTTATTATATAGCTGAAAATCGATATATGATTCTTATGGACAGAGGTTAATATCATGTACAGAAAAAAAGCTTTTTTACTCATTATTGCAGCTCAATTCTTTGTAACAGTCTTTTGTAATCGGTCTTTTTGCAGTGAGAATGCAAGCTCGCTAAGAAGAACACCTGTCGTAGAGGTTTACGAAAAGACCCGCGATACCGTCGTAAATATTTCAGGTCTTCGGCAGGTATCAACATCCGCCTGGGGCGGTTACGACTGGCCGGAAATGTTCGATTTTTGGGGGCCGAGGTACAAAAGAGAAGTTTCGGTTCTGGGCTCAGGTGTGGTGGTTCACGAAAGCGGCTATCTAATTACCAATGCCCACGTAGTCAAAGAGGCTCAAAAAATTAAGGTCATATTCAATAATGGTGATGAATTTCCAGGTACGATTATCAAGGCCGATGAAAGCAAGGACCTTGCATTGTTGAAAATACAGGCGGACAAAAAACTCCCGTTTGTACATCTGGGCAACAGCGACGATTTAATGATAGGAGAAACCGTGGTGGCAATCGGCAATCCATACGGCTACTCGAATACTCTTACTACCGGCGTGATAAGCGCCATCGGTAGAGATATCGCTGTTCAGAATGGCCTTTGGCTGCGG
>CAZWME010000798.1:0-2881 GCA_964634515.1 uncultured Pirellulales bacterium
GGCGAGTTTTATATCTTGATGTGGATGTTCATCACGGCGACGGCGTCGCATACGGATTCTATGACCGCTCTGATGTGATGACCATATCATTTCATGAAAGTCCCGATACGCTGTTTCCCGGAACAGGATTCGCCGAAGAAATCGGTAAAGGAGAAGGTAAGGGCTACTGTGTAAATGTTCCTTTTCCGGTCGGCGCTTATGATGAAGTATATATTAAGGCGTTCGAGGCCATAGTTCTGCCGTTAATTGGCGCATACAATCCTGATGCAATCGTTTTTGAGTTGGGAGCTGATGCCCTTGCCGGCGATCCGCTTGCACATCTATGTCTTACGAACAATGCTTACGCTGAAGTTATCAAGCATCTGTTAAGTTTTCATAAACCAATAGTTGCAACTGGAGGTGGCGGCTACAATATCGAAAACACCGTAAGAGCCTGGGCTTTGGCATGGAGTATCTTTGCCGGAGCTGAAAGCGACTATGATATGTATTATGGCGTCGGCGGTGTTATGCTCGAGAGTACGGATTGGCAGGGGGGCTTGCGGGACAGAGCTTTGGCGGTTAGCCAGACACAGCGTGAAATGGTAGTGCCGGTGATAGAGGCAACGATAGAAGCAGTTAAGGCAAATATATTTCCAATTCATAAACTTTAATTGCTTTCTGGATATAAAAAAGGCCCGAACAAAAAATATTCAGGCCTTTGGAGTTTATCAGATTTATTTTGCCAATTTATGCTTCGCCCGCCTCAATAGTATGATGAGGTGACTTTAGAAGGAATACCGCTATCGCAGCGAGTATCAGCAGGCCTGCCGAGCAATAGAATGCGAAATCGAAGCTTCCCTTCCATGACTCAACGATCTTGCCGTCATAGACTCGCGCAGCGAATTGCGACAGCACATAGCCGCCAATTCCCCATGCTGTAAAGACCAGTCCGTAATTCACCCCGAAATTCTTAAGTCCGTAGAAGTCCTTTGTTGCCGACGGGAAAAGGGATAGATTCGAGCCGTAATTGGCGCCAACTAAGGCCGCCAGACAGGACAGTATCGCAGCACCACTCATGGCTCCGCCCTTGGCCGCTGCCGCCAGCAGAATAACCATGAGGGCCTGCAGCACGAAGAATATGAACATAGTGGCCTTTCTTCCGAGTTTGTCGGAAAGCACTCCGGCAATTATACGGCCGGCACCATTGCCAATGGCCAGTGCAGTTACCGCCATGACTCCTGCGCCAGAGACCTTACCGAGGTTCTTGGCTACGGAGATGACCATCAGCCCCGCTCCGGCTCCGCATGCATACATGAACCAGAGCAGATAGAACTGCCAGGTCCTGAGCATTTCCGAAGGCGTAAAGTCTTCTTTCTTCATATTGTTAGCTGGCTTGGGCAACTCTCCCGGGGGAATATAGCCCGCAGGCGGCGGCTTCAGAAGTTGCGCCAAACCGACCACGATGACAAGAAATCCGATGCCGAATGACATAGCCGTTGTCTCGATGTCGTAGCGTGTGATCAGGAAATTGCCCAACGGTGCGATATACACACTTGCAAGCCCAAAGCCCGAAACCACAAGGCCGGCGATTAAACCTGTCTTCGCTGCGGGGAACCACTTTACTGCAGGCGGTGTCGCCGAAGCGTACCCAAAGCCGATACCTGCCCCTGCCAGGATTCCGAATCCGATGATCCAGCCTGCCTGCGAGTTGCCCATGAGACTGGCCAGGATCATGCCTGCACCAACTAACAAGCCGCCGATTGTTGCGACAAGTCGCGGGCCGAGTTTATCTTGCATTCTACCTGCAGGCACCATGATCAGACAGAACACCAGGCATGCAAGAGCATAGGGCCTGCTCCTCATAACAGCGCTCCAGCCCCATTCTTTTTCCATGCCCCCGCTTATAATGCTCCAGCTATAGAGAACGCCCAGGGCAAGATTGATTCCCATCCCTACGAAAGCTACTCGCCATCCATGGTTTTTTATTTCCAACGGCGCTGTGCTTGTTTCTTCGGTCATTATTTTAGTTCCTTTAATTAATGATAGACCGAACGTGTGCCTAAAGCACACGTCCGGTTTGTTTGGTATCTGTTAGTACGGGTGGAATTATTCGCCTCGGCCTTTAATTAATGCTTCGACTACGCTTGGATCCGCAAGTGTCGTAATGTCTCCAAGGTTGTCAGTATTCTTCTCGGCTATTTTTCGCAGTATTCGCCGCATAATTTTGCCGGAGCGGGTCTTCGGGAGGGATGGTGCAAACTGAATGGCTTCAGGTGTTGCAATGGGGCCGATTTCCTTTCGCACGTGCTTGATAAGTTCCTTCTTTAGCTCATCGCTTTCCTTGACACCGCCTATAACTGTAACGAAGGCGTACAGCGTCTGGCCTTTAATGTCATGAGGCATTGGTGTAACGGCGGCTTCGGCCACTTTTTCGTGACTGACCAGAGCGCTTTCAACCTCTGCGGTTCCGATACGGTGCCCGGAGACGTTGACGACATCGTCGATTCTTCCCATTAACCAGTAATCACCGTCTTCGTCAATACGGCAGCCATCGCCGGCGAAATATATATTGTCGTACATTGTGAAGTATGTATCGACAAACCTGTCATGGTCGCCCCACATCGTGCGCATCATTCCGGGCCAGGGTTTGCGGATACAAAGTTTGCCGCCTTCGTTAACGTCGCATTGACTGCCATCGTCACGGAGAACAACAGCGTCAACACCAAAGAATGGCCGGGAAGCGCTGCCTGGCTTTAATGTGTGGGCACCCGGCAGAGGTGTAATCATAAATCCACCGGTCTCTGTCTGCCACCATGTATCGACGATCGGGCACTTGTTACGGCCGATTTTTTCGTAGTACCACATCCAGGCTTCGGGATTTATCGGTTCACCGACCGAGCCG
>CAZWME010000799.1:0-2879 GCA_964634515.1 uncultured Pirellulales bacterium
ATAACTTATAAAGCGATAGCGGATAAGGGCGAGACCGCGGTTGATTTGAAAAGCTACTTAGTGCTGCGAAATTTCTCCGGTGAGGATTTCGATAAGGCGCGGGTGCTTCTGGATTACGGAGAATCTTTCGAGCAGGGTATTGACCATGAGGAGACCAAGCAGATGCTGTTTCTAAAAGCTGCGAAGGTGCCTATTACAAAAATCTGGACGTTCGATGCGGCCAGACTACCGTGGGACCCGGAACAACTGGAAAACAGGAATGTGGGTATCCCGGTAAGCTATAGGATTGTCAATAATTCCCAAAGCGGATTAGGCGAATTCTCGCTCTGGGGCGGCAAGGCACGAATCTTCCAGGATGACGGGCACGAGAGCACCATCTTTCTTGGTGAAGATGTAACTTCAATGGTGCCGGTCGGTGAGAAAACGGAACTTTATATCGGGGACAGCAGGGACATAGTAGTTACCCAGCGAAAAATGGAGGAGACCCAGATCAACAAGCGATACAACAACGACAGAACTCCGAAGCTGGTCCTTTACGACACCAATGAAATCATCACGGCAAAGATTGAGAATTTCAAGGACAGCCCGGCAGTGCTTACGATGATACAGCACATACCCGGTCAGTGGGACATGAGGAAGTGTAACATGACGTACAAGAAAAAGGATGCCAATACGCTTGAATTTGAGATTACACTGCCCGCCCGCACGGCGAACGGTCCGGCCACGAAGGAACTGACGATGCACTACAATCGGCGTAATCTTCGGCCGGGAGTAAATGTCAGGCCGATGCCTACGCCAATGCCCACGAGGATTGAACCTATTAGAAGATAACCAGAGCTTAAACCGTTCCAAAATAAAGGAGCTGTAAAATGAAACGTATAATAATTTCACTACTTATAATCGTTTTGACGGCCGGAGCCGTTCAGGCCAAGGTCGATTTGGTTACATTGCCGACGCGGGATACCGTACAACTTACGATTTATAACTCGGCTGATATGACCTTAGCACGCGAGAGCAGATCGCTGACATTAAAAGACGGGGAAAATAAATTGCAATTTTCCTGGGCCAATACACTTATCGATCCGACGAGCCTGGAAATGCTGCCCAAGGCCAACGCGGATAAAATTGATATTGCTGATCTAACTTTTCCACCAAGGGTAAGAAACCTGGGGTTGTGGAATATCGAGAGCGGTGTAAAAGGCAAGGTGCCGGTTGAGATTTCCTATCTGACCAGCGGATTGAGCTGGCGGGCGTTTTATATGGGGACTCTTACGGAAGATGAAGAGACGATGCGCCTGCAGGGTTATGTACGGGTAACTAACAACAGCGGCGAGGATTATGAGAACGCCCAGGTCCGCCTGATAGTAGGCAAGGTCCATATCCTCGACCAGATAGCTGAGCTTGCCCGGCGGCAATATCCTTACGGCAGACCGGGCGAAGGAATTGCACCACCAACGGCGCCTGCTCCGAGTGTCAGAGGAAGGATGGCGGATAAAAGATCATTCGCATTATCAGAAAAATCTGTTATGGGCCGTCCAAAAGAAATTACAAAAGAGGGGCTGAGCGAGTATTTTCTTTATACGATTGAGGGCAAGGAGACAATACCGACGGGCTGGTCGAAACGACTGCTAAGCTTTGATGTTGATGAAGTGCCGGTCGTAAACCTGTATAAATACGAAGAAGAACGTTACGGCACCTCGGTAGTCCGGTTCCTCAGTTTCAAGAATGATAAAGAGCACGAATTAGGCGAAACCCCAATCCCCGGCGGGTTGCTTAAGGTATATAGAACTGCCGGTGATGATGGGCATTTATCTTATACGGGACAGTCTTCATTTAAGTATATCCCTGTGGACGAAGACGTGGAGCTTAATCTTGGCGCAGTTGCCGACATTGTTGTAAAGCCAAAGCTTATGGATTTTAAGACGGAAAATTATGAATTCGACAGGCGAGGCAATGTCTCCGGCTGGGACGAAATTCGCACATTTGACATCGAAGTCAAAAATACCCGCGACATTGGCGTAAAGGTCGAGATTAAGCGCAACTTCAACACATCGATCTGGAAGCTGACAAGAAGTGGAGATTTTGGTAAATTCGAGAAAGTTGACATGGATACCGTTAAATTCACTCTGGAACTTAAGCCAAGGTCGGCAAAGAAATTCGAGTACGTGCTGAGGACTTATCACGGTACGAGAACGGATGATTGGCGGCGATAATTAACAAGGTGACATAGACAAAAGAGAGCTTCAAAATGAAACGTATAATATTTTCACTACTCATAATCGTTTTGATGGCCGGTATGGGTCATGCAAAGGTCGATTTGGTTACGCTGCCTACGCGGGATACGGTTCAGCTTACGATTTATAACTCGGCTGATATGACGCTGGTACGTGAGAGCAGGGCGCTGACGTTAAAAGATGGGGAAAACAAGCTGCAATTTTCCTGGGCCAATACACTTATCGACCCGACGAGTTTGGAAATGCTGCCCAAGGCCAACGCGGATAAAATTGATATTACGGATTTGACTTATCCGCCAAGGGTAAGAAATCTGGGACTTTGGAACATCGAGAGCGGTGTAAAAGGCAAGGTGCCGGTTGAGATTTCGTATCTGACCAGCGGATTAAGCTGGCGGGCGTTTTATATGGGGACGCTCACCGAAGATGAAAAGACGATGCGTCTGCAGGGTTATGTACGGGTAACCAATAACAGTGGTGAAGATTATGAAAACGCCCAGACCCGCCTGATTGTGGGTAAAGTGCATATTCTCGATGAGATAGCAGAACTTGCCAGAAGGCAATATCCATACGGCAGACCGGGTATGATAGAACCTGAAATGGAGGGATTTAAAAAAGGATTGGATGTGGCTAAAAAGTTAATGTTTC
>CAZWME010000800.1:0-2867 GCA_964634515.1 uncultured Pirellulales bacterium
ACGGCGAATATATTGCCACGGCGGGAACCTCATTTTCCGCGCCTTATGTCGGGGCGGTAGGCGCGCTGGTCATATCTCATCGGCCGGAACTTACAAACGTCGAGGTCAGGGCCATTCTGGAAAATACTACAGACCCCGTTTATTATGGAGATATCGAACCGATTCAGGGCTATATCGGCACAGGGCGTGTCAATGCCTACCAGGCCCTTTTAGCGGCTGACCAGAGGCATCCCCTCGGTGAAATCGCTGCTCCGAGACAGGAAGAGATATTCCCCTCAGACGGCAATGACATCCCTCTGGTGCTGTTTGTTCACGGTGATTCTTATCGGCTGGAGTACTCACAATACGGAAACGAAGACTGGCAATTAATCGACGATAACAGTGCCCTTCCGGATCCCAACGGACTTATTCATATTTCATTTGCCAATCCCGGCGCGGGGGTATTCGAATTGCGTCTCAGCGTTGATACTGAAGGGGCCACGCACACCGACCGAAAGGCATTCGGCCTGGAATATGCACCCAACCTGGCCCCCTGGCCTGTACCGGAAGAAGCCGAAGAAGCGGACGTATGGTATTACGGCAGTCCTTTATGCCTCGACGTTGACGGTGACGGCCGAAATGAAATCATCCAGGCATCAACATCGTTTAGTGACGATTCGTACTGGCCGGAAGGAGGAATAACCATCTGGAAAGAAGACGGAACTACTCTTCCCAACTGGCCCATGGAACCCGGCAAAAGCTTCCTTGATGTTTCGGCCTCCGGACTGGGCGTCGGTGACATCGACGGTGACGGTGACTACGAGATCATCGCGGTAGATGACTGGAGTGTCCTTGTCTATGCCTGGCACGTTGAGACCGGTGAATTAGTTGAAGGTGACTGGCCATTACCGATCGGCGAATGGTACGCCTACATTATCGGCAATCCTATCCTTGCAGACCTTGACGGCGACGGTGACAGCGAAATTATCGTCGCCCTTGACGAGGAATCCAGGGAAAGCGACGGCTTATATGCCATCCAGGCCGACGGTACGTTTCTATGGCAGAGGCGATACACATCCGAGGGCCCGATGAGCGCTGCGGATTTCGACGGGGACGGGGACGTGGAGATTGCACTTTGCGGTTATGGGCCGGGAATCACCCGTGTCTATACCTTTATTCTGGATCATCAGGGCCAGCAAATCAAGAGGTGGAAAGGCGGAAGCGAGAAGGGAACGGCCATCGTTGACCTGGATGGCGACGGGGAATTCGAGCTTGTTTTCTGCACCGAGGACAAAGTGATGGCGGTCCATATCGATGGCAGCACGGTCTGGGAAGCCAGGGTTGGCGATTTGCTGGGCGAGGACGGCGCATTGAGTGTCGGAGATATTGACGGTGACGGCTTCAGTGAAGTTTATGTTACCAGCTACGTCGAAGCGGACGGATTTGCATTCAGTCTAATTCATGCCTTTGACCATCAGGGTGATGAGCTGTCCGATACCGGCTTTCCCAAGACGGTTATGGGAGACGCATCGTACAGCCCGCCTTTGATCGGCGATATTGACGGCGACGGACAGAAGGAGCTTGTGATGAGCGCAACGGGTGCACCAATGATGGCCTGGGAAGCGGACGGCTCGGTAACGCCGGGATTTCCAATGTTCGGTCTTTCCGCCGACTATCTTACATCGGTCGTGCTCGAGGACCTCGACAAGGACGGTGATATTGAGATGATGGTCAACGGCGATGATTACCAATTCCACGTAATTGACCTGCCGGGCTCCTACAATCCCGATGTAATCGACTGGGGCTCAGCCAGGCATGACCCGCAAAACTCGGGATGGGCATCAAAGGGCCCTGAACTGAACGCCTTAGACGCACCGGATGAAATCAGGCCCGGAGAAAGACTTGAGCTGACGTTGAGCGCTACTAATCCGATGAATGCCGAACTTGACTTCTTTGTGGGCAATCTACCGGAAGGGGCTTATTATGATGCCAATACTTTGAGTGTTTTCTGGAAACCGGCCGCAGACCAGGCCTTTCACAGCTATACCTTCTCTTTCCTCGTTACGGATGGCATCCGGCAGAACAGCCTGAGTCAATCGGTTAAAGTGGTTATGGACGCAATCTACTACGCTAATATGGACACGGACCCCGAATGGCAGCTCGACGAAGGATGGGCCTGGGGTATCCCAGCGGGTCAGGGCTCATGGAACGGCGACCCGGACAGCGGGTATATGGGCGAGAACGTCCTGGGATATGCACTCGACGGCGACTATGAAAATAATATGGCCGAAGCAAGGTATGCAACTACCGGCGCCATTAATTGCCAGGGTTACCAGAATATCAGGCTGAGCTTCCGCCGGTGGCTCGGAGTCGAATCGCCTTATGATTATGCCGATGTGCAGGTATCGAACGACGGCAGCAACTGGGTGGATTTGTGGACGGTCGGCTATTCTCATATCTCGGATAGCCTCTGGCAGTTGGAAGAGTATGCGGTTCCGGCCTCTGTCGCAGACAACCAGCCCACGGTCTATTTCCGCTGGGGTATCGGGCCAACGGACGATTCGGTAACTTATCCCGGCTGGAATATAGACGACGTCCATCTCGCTGGTGACACCATCCAGGAAAATTAACTATCAACTATTGTCTTCCCCGCTACCCGCCTTCGCGGGCACAGGCGACAGCTCGCGGAGATGACAATATTGAGCTATGAAACTCCACCGCAAAGCGATATCTTAGTTTTAAATTTTTCCTTTTGAATATGACACCGTCAGGGGCAAGATCCTTACTTAAGTCAAACAGACAGCACGGATTTTCTCCGTAAATATGGCGGCCCGGGAGACCAGGCAGTGGCAGTGATTTTAACCATTGGTACCGGGAACCGGTCTATT
>CAZWME010000801.1:0-2863 GCA_964634515.1 uncultured Pirellulales bacterium
CACGCGCCCAAATCTATTAACTTGCACCGTTTCGAGCAGAAGGGAAAGAATATGGCTTCTTTAGAGCGTTCTTGAATTGTTCCTTGAACGATTTTCTTGCAGACAGGACATCTGTGTTTCATATTAATATAAATAGTTATATTTATTGTTCTTGTACAAGACCCTGTTCCAGCATTCGTGCATATTCGACACAGTACTTGGCCCATGGCTGAGCTTCAAGGCGGGCCTTCCGTATCAACTTGCCGGTGCCTTCGCAGATGCCATAAGTTTGAATTTCGATACGTCCGAGTGCTTCGTCGATTTCTCTGAGCATTTTCCTTTCACTGTCCATCAGTCCTAAAGCGAATTCCTGTTCGTAGTTATCGGTGCCGATGTCTGCCATATGGATTGGCATACTTGACAAGTCACCGCTTGCGTCCATTCGGGATTTCTTCAGGGCTTCACCTTCAATTTCGTTTACATTGTTCAGGATTTCCTTGCGTTTTTCCAGAAGTATTTGTCTAAAATGCTTCTTATCGGCTGAAGTCAACGAGCGTTTCTTTGTCCGTGTTGAACTCACTTTTGCTCTGGATGCTTTTTTACGTTTTTGTACCACTTGCTAATTTACCTTTCTTACTACTAATTTTACACCTTTTACAAAACCTTATTATAACACCTTAAAGTATATTATGTATAGCATTTGTTTCATCCAAAGGTTGCTATTCAAGCGGCAAAAGTATAGCCAGTATTATAAGATTGTTCAAGATAATTTGCCCGAGAAGACTTAACATCTTGATAAATAAGTAGTTACGTCAGCCGCTCATTGTTTTTATATATGTTTATCGGTGATTTGACCGCGGTCTTTTGCAAATTTTCCCAGCGGAATAAAGAAATTTTCCCTGCCGAGACTGATTACCAATGTCCTGACGCCAAAGACCTTTTTTATTTGCTCCGGGGAAAAAACATCTTTGGTTTGGCCGATTTGATAATTGCTATTGGCACCCAGAAGTAAAACTTCATCACAATATTGAGATGCCATGTTGATATCGTGCGTTATAGCTACAATCGTCTTGCCTTTTTCCAGTTGTGCGTTTTTTAGAAGGTCATATATGCCAACCTGATGTTTCAAATCCAGAAAGCTCGTAGGCTCGTCTAAAAGCAAAACAGGGCTGTTCGCCGCAAGCGCCCTTGCGATAAAAACCCGCTGCCGCTCACCACCGCTGAGGCTTCCAAGGCCGCGCGAGGCAAACTGGGCCGTGTCGGTCGCCTCGAGCGCTTCATTAACTATCTGTTTATCTGTTTTGTTCTCGAACCCGAATGTCCCAAAGTATGGCGTTCTTGCCATTAAGACCGTTTCTATTACAGAAAAGCCGAATACCGGCACAAATTCCTGCCTGACGACTGCCACTTTTCCGGCAAGAGCTTCCCATTTGTATGAATTTATTGGTGTCGCGTCAATTTTTATGCTTCCCGATTTTGGTTTTAGTGCTCCACACAGCAGGTTAAGTAGCGTGCTCTTACCAATTCCATTGGGGCCGGCTATGCCGACAAATGTCCCCGCTTGGATTTTGAAGCTGATGTCTTTCAAAATCGTGTTTTGCGGTGTATAACCGAAGCTTAGATTGTTAACCTCTATAATAACGCTCATTTTAACCAGCTAACTTTTCTACTGTACTTGACTAAAAGAATCAGGAAAAACGGCCCGCCGAGGATGGCTGTTACCACTCCAACCGGCAACTGTGCCGGAGCGATGATGACCCGTGCTAATGTATCGGCAATTACCAAAAATATTGCTCCGACGATACCGCTTAGAGGGAGAAGTTGACGGTGGTCGGGTCCGAAAACCAGCCGGACTGCGTGCGGTACGAGCAGACCGACAAATCCTATCAAGCCGCTCAAACTGACCGCGATGGCTGTTATGGCCGCTGCAATCCCAAATGCGATTAGCTGAGTTCTGGCGATGTTTACGCCCATGCTTCTGGCTTCTTCCTCACCGAAGCTCAGGGCGTTTAACTGTGGACTTATGTAGAATAATGCTAATATTCCTCCGATTACACATCCTGTGCCGAGCCACACCACAAGAAAACTTTCCTCCGTTATATTTCCCATCAGCCAGAATATCGTTGAATAGACTTGTTGGCTTTTTGCGATGGATGTCAGGAACATAATAACCGCCGAAAAGAATGCGTTAACAACCACTCCTGCAAGCAGCAGGCCCGTCACGTGGAACCTTCCTGCCATTCGTCCGATGAACCATACCAGCCAGACCGTCCCTAATGCACCTGCAAAAGCGAAAACAGCAATCGGAGAGCGTCCCCAGACGGTCCAGTTGAATCCGCATATAACAGCTATAATGGCCCCCAAACCGGCTCCGCTCGATATGCCTAATATATATGGGTCGGCAAGGGGATTCCTCAGGAGTGCCTGGAAAACGACGCCCGAACAGGCCAATGCCGCCCCGACCAGGCAGGCAAGGATTATTCGGGGCAACCTGAACTCCACAAAAATTTGATAGTCGGGATTTGCCGCCTGTGTGCCGGGCTCGTTGAAAACCGCTTTGAGGGAAATGTTCTCGGTACCAATAAGAGAGCACACGAGCATAACCGCTACGAGCACTAACAGCGCCGATACAACCCTGAAAATCAATTTTTTTGGTGTCAGCAATCCCTTCATTGCTTCAATTCTCAAAAAGCTCGGGTCTTAAACATCTTGCGATAGTTTCTGTTCCCTCATATAGTCGCGGCCCAAGCCGCGAGACTGTGTCGCCGGGTATAACGTAAACTCGCTCATTGGCCACAGCGAGAAGGGTCTCAAATCTATTCCAATATTAATTAGCGTTTTTCTGTTGCTCTTTCAGGTCTTTCTGCTGCATCGAAGGCTCTAT
>CAZWME010000802.1:0-2858 GCA_964634515.1 uncultured Pirellulales bacterium
TGGGTAATTCTCCCCCCAATAAAGCACAACGCAATCCTTGTGCCGAACAGGATTGTAAACGTCCCCTATATTTTTTATATTTTTTATTTTTGCTGTATATTTATTTTGCTGGGATTCAGAACCGCCTTAAATAGTAGATGGTTTATTAGATGGTGATTCAATTAATAATATACGCTTCATAATGCAGGCTATATGCTGGCTTTGTACCTTTGTGGCTTTGGAAGTTTGCCACCGTCAGTTTTTTGAGAGCTGTTCCTGCAGGCCGGGATTTGCTATGCACGAGACGAGTAACGGGCCAGGGGACCCGGAAAAAGCTGGTCTTTAATTTTTTAGGATTGAAACTTGATTCAACTTTACTTTTTGACCTTAAATTCGAGGAATCTGATCTTAGGTCTTAGAAATTCTTCGCCCTGGCAACGAAGGTCAAAGCCTTCATCTGTAATCTCATATACAAAATCCCGGCCAGTAACAAGATCTTTTGTCAAGCCATCCGGAAGAGTTTTAGGTAACTGTCCTGTTTTCGCCACAATAAGGTAAATCTCAACAGCAGCCTTAATAATATTTATCTGAGCCGTGTGTCTAACTTGAGATGCAAATCGAATGGTAATCACATTCCACGGAGATTCAAATGCTTTCTCAATACGATATACTTCACCTAGCTCATAGATAACTTTTTGCATTTCTGCAAGTCTTTGTTCGTCAGTCATTTCGCTATCTGCTAAAAAGTCAAGGTCAATCTCCCATCCCAAGGCATTAGAGAATTTCGTCAGTAGTTTAATTACATCTGGCGCTACGCGCTTATCGATGATCTTCTGCATTTTGGACAGCTTCTGTTTTTCCGTCATTTCAGGATCTATTCCAACTGTAAGGATATCTTTTCCCAATTCATCTTTATATATAGTAGCAAACGTCATATCCAGCTTGGGATTTATCTTGGCCGCATGATAGGCATGTTCCTGGATTTCTGCATACTTTTGTTCTGCACTCTTATCACTGTGTAGTATCGCGAAAAATGTATAGATAGGATCCTGCAAAGTTTCGATAGCTTGAGCCCGAATTTGTTCGTCTGTCAAGTCTCGGATGTTTTGCTTAGCTTGTTCATCAGCCGCCGTCTTTAGGAGCATGCCTCTGAGACTCGTAATCGAACATGATTGGACCATATCCATTTTAGCTTTTAGGGATTGTTGTAATGTTCTTTCCAAAGTTGTTGCTTCCTGGAACATAGCAAGCCGGCCTTGAAACCATGCAAGAACATCTGCATCGGGCGGCATCTCACCGAGAATACGGCCAATCGCTCTTAATGCTATATCATCGCAAGCACTTGAGCGTATATTTAATTCTGAATCATGGCTGAGATGCCTGGCAATTCGGCGTAACGTCATACACCGTTCCAGAGCTGCACGATAATGACCATCTGATGCCAATGTAATCGCATCCACAGCAATAATATAACTAAAATTCATAAAACTATTTATTACAAAAATATTGCTCCTTTTTTCTGGAGGCCATACTCTTTCAGGCCATATTCCCCAAGTACATTGTGATATTCGAGAAGCGATTTCGGATATTTTCATCGAAGGCAACCACTGTCCAAGGTATGTTCTTATCTGTGTGTCCGGCTCGAGGCCCTCATAAACATCGTAAAACTTATTGATGACAGTCTGATCATGATCAGGCCTTAACAACAATGCCTGGTAATAAAGCAATGACGCATTTTTGTAATCTGGTATCGAATTTTCTTCTATCCATGAATCGATTTCAGCGTTCCTTTTCTCGTAGGCCTCCAGAGCTTTTCGATCTTCGTAAGCAGACATTTCTGAAGAACTTGCAGGGTACCCATATCTTCCGACCGGACCCGAACCGAAAATCGGCTGGGCCACAGGCATAATGCCGCTAAATATAAAGCAGAGAAGGAACAGGAGTGTAATCCTTTCTGTTGAGCAATAGCTTTTCATTGGAATATCTCCTAAAAGTTAACTTATCACAAGCCATCTTCATCTTCATTCACGAAATAGCGCTTGTTTCTATTATATGGGTCATGCCCCCTCCAATTTTCAGGAATAAAACCCGCAACTTGTCTTTCCGTAGGGAGCTCTCTGGGGATCCCCAAAGTCCACGCAAAGCCGATAGCGGTGCCAGCAGCATCAGCTGCATCCGTTATTTTCAGATAAGATTCTTGAACCCCGGCGTTCCTCTGGTAATCTTTACCCTTATCAGAACCAAAACCGTCTATTTGAATCCAGTACGGATCTTCAAACTCATCACCTGAATCGACCACACCATTTTTATTTGTATCGTTCCAATCCTGCACTTCAATAAACGCAGCCCAACCAGCTGTTACATTAACGTACGACGCTCCTTCACCAAGCGTCCATAATGCTTCGTGTGCAGCTATCAGTTCATCAATTTTATTCAATGGAGGTGCTTGACCTGGTTGCTCGCCAAGATCTACGGCGCCTTTTGTTAAAGCTTTAGCTATCATATCAGGTATTGTTTTGGCATATTCCCAAGGTATTACTACATATCTTCCGGTAACTACTTGTCCAGAAATTCCACAAGGATCACAAGGATCACACCCTGACGGATCAGTTAGAACCAACGGATTATTCATACAATACGTATACAAATTCATACCTGCACTATATCCGACCGGATCGGTCTGCAGGAACCGGCCGATGTATGGATTATAGTAGCGGGCGCGGTAGTAGTAAAGGCCTGTTTCGTAATCGAACCTGCGGCCGGTGAACATGTAGGGATTGACACGGAATTCCGGGTATTCGGCCGCCACCTGGCCATAGGCGCTGTACTCGTAGCTCTGGCAGCTATTGCCGGACGAATTACTTAAGGCCACAACAGAG
>CAZWME010000803.1:0-2856 GCA_964634515.1 uncultured Pirellulales bacterium
TTATACTGATTGATTCGGTATAGGCCCCTTGATTTTTCAATAATACCTACAAAGAAGTGATAACATTGATACATTTCTTTTCATCCGGATAACGGACGTAGTCAGTCGCGATGCGCAGCGGCGTCGAACTGGACCACGATGTTATGATTTTATTTGTCCATACGAATCAAGGGAATTGGCTTTTCTGTACTTAGCCCATTCCTTTTCATGCTTTTTGAAGTCATTATCGTCAATTGCGCCGATTTTGCGGAGCGCGAACAGTGCAGACCTGATTGAAATTGGTGGCGGTACCATTTGACTTCCACATTCCTTACAGTGAACCCGCGGTGGTTTGATGCCGCGGGCTTCTTTGATCTTTCTTTTCCGTCATGACCTCACAGAAAACCGAAAACCCTTTCCAGGACCAATCGGTTGACCAATAGGATTTGAGATCTTCAAGCATCTCCGGAAACCACGCTCTTTGTGCATCTCCTGCTGGCATAATATTCTCTCAAATTGCTGCAAACATAACTATGTATATATGGTTTCCGTATAATATTATAGATCTCACTGACTGTCAATATAACACCCCTTTGTCCAAAGTCCATAAGTAATTCCTTACCAATGACTTAGGCCGGTTCTCCTCCTTATTAGGCCTCTTATATGGTTTCCGCATAGGAGCCGGATGAGCTGTGAGGTTCACGTCCGGTTCTCGGAGCAGCCGAGGGTAAAATTCCCTCGCTCTACTCAATCCTGAAAATCAGTGTGTTTTTCAGCTTCTGATAAAGGCGACTTTTCGAAGAATTCTAATATTTTACAACTCACAAAAACATGGCCATTTGGGGGCATCTATGTGTGATCCGACACTCTCTTCTGGTCGGCTACTGGGACAGATACTTTAGATTTCGGCGAGAAAGAAGTATGATACCCTTCGATATAAACCCATTGTTTCAAAAGCTTTTGAGGAATCGAATTTGAAAGATGCGAAACATTCTGTAAAAGTTATCTTTATATAATACAGTAAGAAATGAATAAATGTACTCCTGTTTACCGTTATTACATCAGCAGAATAGCCTGTTTTTGTATTATATGGACTACAAAAAGTGTTATAATAAACGAATAATTATTATTTCAAGGCCTAAAGGTTTACGAGACAAAAGTAGCAGCTTACCAACAGAAGCATGAGTGTATGTTGGACTTATGGGCTGTAAGAAGTGAGGCTCAAAATGAAAGTTCAGTGTGAATTATGTCCAAAAATGTGTTTGATCGAGCCCGGTCAGAGCGGCGAGTGTCGGGTGAGAATCAATATCGACGGCGTACTGAGAACAGTAGTGTACGGATATCCATGCTCAATCAATATTGATCCTGTAGAGAAAAAACCTCTTTACCATTTTTTGCCCGGCACACCAATACTCTCAATAGCAACGGTTGGCTGTAATCTACACTGCGAAAACTGTCAGAACTGGGAAATATCACAAGCTAATCCGGAGGATGAAAATATTTCTGCATACTCTTGTCCACCCGACAAACTTGTAGCACTAACCAGGCATAATAATTGTCCTTCATTGGCATACACTTATACCGATCCGATTGTCTATTACGAATATACTTATGATACGGCGAAACTGGCCCGAAGTGTCGGCATACGAAATGTCCTCGTAACAGCAGGATATATAAATGAGCAGCCCTGGAAAAAACTGCTTGAACACATCGACGCAGTGAACATAGATTTGAAGGGGATTACGGATGATTTCTATCGGCGGGTATGCTCGGCGACATTAAAACCCGTCCAGAATGCTTTGATCCTTGCCAAAGCAAGTGGAATATTAGTTGAAGTTACGAACTTGATTATTCCAACGCTGAATGATAAATCCGAAGATATACGCCAGCTTGCTCAGTGGATAAAATCAAATCTCGGTGGTGAGACACCACTTCATTTTTCAGGATTTTACCCTTGCTATAAGATGCGTCACCTGCCCCCGACCTCGTTAAAAACTTTAGAAACGGCCAGACAAATCGCGATGAGTGAGGGGCTGGACTATGTATATATAGGAAATCTCCTCAGCAAACAGAGTAGTAACACGTATTGTCCCGGCTGCAATGGCATGCTCATCGAGCGCAGCGGTTTTACTATCCTGAAAAACCGCCTCAGGAACGGTTGTTGTCCGGATTGTAGCAAAGAAATTTATGGAGTCTGGAAATGACACGCAGGAAATTTATTAACAAATTGATAAAAACAGGTTCAATCATTATCGCAGGCATTTCATGTTTAGCAAAGAATGCTAATCCACGCAGATTTGTACGGGCTATGCGAATTAAAAAATATCCCGGTCGTTTGAAACCACTAAAGGATATTTCCGGGCAATGCAAATGGAGTGGTTAAAATGGATAAGAAATCGAATAAATGGCTTTTATGGGCATCTCTTTCAGTCTTAATTATTGTATTGGTCGGTGTCACTACTTTACTATTAAGAAAATCGCACATTGAAGAACCGATTCCAACGAAAGAAATTATTCAACTCAAAATAGAAGAAGCCGTAAAGTTACCGAAAACCGTCCTTCGTTCATCACTTGCCGGAACCTGGTATTCAGCCGACCCCGAGGCGATTAGGAAACAGTTAGATAGTTTCTTTCAAAAAGCCAGTTCAAAGACAATCGAAAACGCTATCGCGCTCATTCTACCACACGCTGGATACAGGTGGTCCGGCCAGACAGCAGCCTATGGGCTTAAAGCAACTGAGAAACAATACAAAAGAGTAATTGTAATTGGGCCAAGCCACCGGCTCGCAATGGAAGATATGCTAAGCGTTCCGAGAGTAACGCATTATGAAACACCTCTGGGGCAAATACCGCTGGATGTTGATTTCATTAACAAGC
>CAZWME010000804.1:0-2853 GCA_964634515.1 uncultured Pirellulales bacterium
CCAGACCTACCGAATGGAAAAGGACCAGCTCAATCTTGTGGGCACCGCCGAGGTCCCGCTTACGGCCTATCGTATGGGCGAGATATTAATCGCAGAGGAGCTGCACTTGAAGTATGTGGCACAATCGAGCTGCTTTAGGCGCGAGGCCGGGGCCGCAGGCAAAGACACCTACGGCCTTTACAGAATCCATCAGTTCGACAAGGTCGAGCAGGTGGTAATCTGCGAAAACAGCCTCGAACAAAGCAACAAGTATCACGAAGAGATATTAGCCAACGCTGAGGCGATCATGCAGGCTCTGGAGCTGCCCTACCGTGTTGCGAATGTCTGCACCGGCGACCTCGGCAGAGGTCAGGCGAAAAAGTTCGACATTGAGGCTTGGATGCCCTCACGTGAAGGATATTGTGAAACACATAGCGCAAGCAAATTCTACGAGTTCCAGGCAAGACGTATGAACCTTCGCTACAAAAATCCCGTCACAAAGAAGAACCATTTCTGCCATACACTGAACAACACCGTCATCGCCTCGCCTCGAATACTGATACCTATTCTGGAGCTTTACCAGCACTCCGACGGTTCGATAACAGTACCCAAGGTCCTGCGGCCATATATGGACAAAGAAACAATCACTAAAAAATCATAGCTCAAGGAATACGATTATGACTAAAGAAGAGATTCTCGAATTTGCGACCAAAAATCCTGTTTTCAGTCTTGCTACGACTGACGGGAATCAGCCTCACGTTCGTTTAATAATGTTGTATCGGGCCGATGAAGATGGGATTATCTTTTGTACCGGCCGGGACAAAGCTGTTTACGCGCAACTGCAAGCCAATCCCGCTGTCGAAATGTGCTTTTATAATTCTGATTAAAGCTGCCAGGTACGAATCGAAGGTACCGTCGAGATGCTCGACGATTTGGAACTTAAAATGCAGATTGTCGAACAATTCACTTTCTTGAAACCATGGGTTGAGAGCGAGGGCTACGAAATCTTAATCCCGTTTTGTCTCAAAAACGGCAAAGCCGTTGTCTGGACAATGGAAACAAACTTAGAGCCAAAACAATACATTCAGCTTTAAATAAATTTCTCTTGAGTTTTACCTCTTCAATTTGTATTCTATTCGGTCATGGACGAGATACAGAGGAAATTAGCGCAGATAGACCGGCAATTAACCGGCGTAAATCTTCATAAGCGAATCATAAGCACCTGTCCCCTTGTCTTTGTAGCAACAGGTCTCATAGCCGGAATTCTCTTGCAGAGCATTTTACTTGAGTCACGGCTTCTCTGGCTCTGGCTGATACTATTGGTACTGTGCTTACCAGCAGCGGTTGTATTTTTTGTTATCCAGACAAAGGGCAAGTTGAGCGATTATACACCTGTGCTATTAAGCTCTTGTGCTCTGGTTTGTTTTCTGTGTCTTGGTGCGATTCGGCTGATAAGTTTTCATCAGCCAAAGTCGAATGATATTCGTAACTTTGTTACTGGCGAGTCAAAACTGGCGGTCATTCGGGGGCTGATTATAACCGAGCCGTACATCAACAAAAATCAGAACTGGAAATTCGCCAGATTCAAACCCGGCGGCCCATCGAGTAGTTTCTACCTAAAAGTCAGGGAAGTCGAATCTACAGATGGCTGGACTCAGGTGACCGGCACTGTCCGATTATATGTAAGTGAACCTGTTCTGGATTTGAAAGCTGGCGATTCCATACAGGCATATTGTCGGCTTGACAGATTCGACCCCCCTACCAGTCCCGGCCAGTTCGATACGGCAAAATATCTGGCGAGGAAAAATATCTTTATCGCCGCATTTGTAAAGTCGAGGGGCGGCATCAAATTGCTGCAAAGCACCCCCGCTCCTTTGTTTACAAAGCTAAAAAACAGGATAAGACAATCGGCTTCCCGGGCATTGTTGGATACTCTCTCGCCGGAAGAGTCGAACCGGGGTTTGCTGGAGGCTTTGCTGTTGGGCTATAGAGGCAATATCGACAGCAAAACTTACATGGCATTTCGCAAAACCGGCCTCCTGCACTTTATCAGCCTATCCGGGATGCACCTGGGTATTTTGATAGGGATGGTCTGGTGGCTGTGTAAAACAGCGGGTCTAATGAAGCCCGCGCGGGCGGTCATTTGTTTAATTGCGTTAGCTGTATTTTTGTTAATCGTTCCTCCGAGAGCACCGACAATAAGGGCGGCTATTATTTGCTGCGTTTTCTGCACATCAATTCTTTTTCGAAGGCATTCCAATCCCGTTAACACAATATCATTAGCGGCAATAATTCTTTTACTTATTAGGCCCACACACTTATTCGAGGCCGGCTGGCAGTTATCATTTTCTGCGGTGCTTGCAATTGTGCTTTTCTCAGACCGAATCCACTTCTTTATATACGAAAAAATAACGGATTTGTCCCGGCGTAAAAAAAAGCAGAAAACAAAATTGTTTTTCTACGTTATTTCAAAATCGGGGAAGTATTTACTGATGCTGTTTTCTGTCGGGCTTGCCGCCTGGCTGGGTGGAGCAGGTATTTTACTATACCATTTTTATACAATCACACCGCTGGCGAGCATCTGGACATTGCTGGTCTTTCCTTTTGTAAGTCTAATCCTGATATTGGGATTTTTGAAGATAATCTTATTTTTCCTTTTACCAACATTAAGTGCCGCCCTGGGAGCTGTAGTCGCAATTCTGTCTAACTGGCTTATTTGGATAGTGGAGCTTATCGCAAAGCTGGATGTGTCACAAATATTGATAGGTCATGTTCCGCTCATGCTGGTGATTTTCTATTACGGTATAATTATTTTTACCGGCTTTGTATATTTCCGGGGGCATCCTCGGGTAAAGAAAGTAATCTGCACGGTGA
>CAZWME010000805.1:0-2852 GCA_964634515.1 uncultured Pirellulales bacterium
CCTGTTTTGTGCATATAGATATTATCCAAGTTATATTTCTCTAAGTCTTTTGTTTGTAAAGTTTTATCGTATTGCAGGCCATTTTATTACGTTTATAAGCATTTCTAAAAAAAGCTTAAAAATTTCATGTCTTTTATTCAAAACTTATGGCTTTTCTAACAACAACAAAAAAGAGGATTTGAAGGAAATTGGGTTGCTCTTATACTCACTGTATTATAGGACTTAACAGTGGTGGGATCAAAATCATTGTGCCATACAAGCGGTATTTTCAGCGGTTCCTAAGACTATTTCCCGGATTTATTATTATGGTCGATTTGTGCTTCTCAATCTATTTCTTATATTTTAATTGTATGAAGCAAGCCGTGTTGTGCGACTTGCTAATCAAGACTAATTTTAAAGGAGGAGGCATATTATGGCCGGCAAAAGAAGAATGATGGTCGCTGTGATGGTAGCATTTGGTTTATTACTCATCGGATGTGACAGCCAAATTGCGGATTTTCACGAGGCGATGAGGTCAGGAAATCTTGAAATGGCTGAAGCTTTGTTGGCTGAAAAGCCTACGCTTGTGGATACCGGAGAAGATGGCCGGATTCCAATCTTCGAAGCGTTCCAGGAAGAACAGATAGACATGGTTTTACTTCTGATTGACAGCGGGGTGAATCTAAACGTTCAAGATGAAAGCGGCTTTACTCCCCTTCACTATGCGGCCCAGAAGGGCTATGTGGAGGTTGCTGAGCTTATCACAGCCCAGGCGGTCGATGTAGATGCAGTAAATATGAATGGAGAAACTCCTTTGCACGTTGCTTGCAGATTCGGCTGGGTGGATGTTGTCGAAGTTCTTATTGCCGCCGGAGCGGATGTAAATGCAGAAAATCCGTCGCAAAGAACTGCTTTGCATATTGCTGCCAAAGTTGGCTACTCGGATGTGGTTCAGGCTTTGATCGCAGGACAGGCAAACATAAATGCTCGAGATCCAAAACAACACACTCCTTTGCACCTTGCAGCCAGAGCAGGTAATGTAGATGCAGTTCAGGCCCTGATAGACGCAGGAGCAAATGTCGATGCGGAAAATTACATAAGACGAACTCCTCTGCATCTTGCAGCCAAAGTAGGTAATCGGGAAGTGGTCGAGGCATTGCTCATAGGCCAGGCAAATATTGAGGCAAAAGATAGAAGCCCGGGCAGGACAGCTCTTCATTATGCGGCTCAGCAGGACCACTTGGACGTTACTGAATTGCTGCTTAGCTTTGGAGCAGATGTCAATGCGACAGATTTGCTGTCCCGTACGCCTATGTACTGGGCATCCATTCGAATTAAAAGGGATGGAGTTTGTCAGAAAGTCGTTGAATTGCTGCGCTCGCATAATGGACGTTACTAACGGCAGATTTGTGCTGTGAAGTCCTTTTAATAATGCTATCAAAGGGCTGTGGGTCTCGATCTGATCGAGGCTTACAGCCCTTTTGTTATTACCTAAGCTGCCGGGCATTCTGAATCTTGTTTTTAACGTAAATCCCTGTCCGCTACGACAATTCTCGGCAAAAAAAGCATAAAAACAACTAACAAATCATTGCATTTATTGTCTGAAGTCTTATGCTAATACGAGATGAAATTGGATGTTTTTTGGCAGCTCCAAGATTTGTAGTAGTTTATCGGAAAATTAAAATGGCTAAACGCCTTGTCGTTTTTATAACTTTGCTTGTGGTGCCGGTTTTTATTGCCTGTTGCATACCCAAAGAGACAGAACCTGATATTGTCGAGCCTGAGGGAATTACACCTGTTCTGAGCGAATCCGATGAGGTTGAGCCTGATAAGATTGAATTTGTTGGGTCCGAGCCAAATAACAACCAGCCTGACATAGTAGAGCAAAATGAGCCGGAGCAGCCGAAAGTTGCCGTTGAAGAGGTTACACCTGCTGAGCCCGGCCCCGGTGAGGTTGAGCAGGCCGGTGTTGAGCCTGATGAGCAGGAGATTAAGCCGGCTGTTTCTTTTCACGACAAATGTGCCGAGGTCCTGAAAAACTTCGTCGATGATAAAGGGATGGTTGATTATACAACGCTGCGGCGACAAAGGCTCAAGTTAAAAGCTCTCTTGCGGGAATTTGAAAACCTTGACCCGAATGAATACAGAACCTGGACAAAAGAAAACAAAATCGCCTTCTGGCTCAATGCGTATAACATCCAGATGCTGAAAATAATCACCGACAATTATCCCATCCAATCCTCGCGGATTCTGCGCCTTTATCCGGGCTGGGGCCCTAACAGTATCCTTCACATAAAGGGGATATGGACGGATTATAAGTTTCTTGTGATGGATGAGGAATTTACTTTGTCGGAAATTGACAAGCGTTTTTTCCGTAAAGAGTTCGATGACCCGAGAATATTTTTTGCCCTGTCCAAAGGCAGTTTGTCGAGTCCTCCGTTGCGTAATGAACCGTATTACGGGCACAGGCTAAATAAGCAACTGGACGACCAGGTCAAAAGATTTCTGTCCAGCCCGCTTGCTTTACATATAGACACCGAAAAGCAGAGAGTACATTTGTCATCTTTATTCCAGTCGTCCTCGTACGGCAAAGAATTTATGAGTAAATTCGCTATAGACAAAAAATTCAAGGACCATGAGCCGACTACACGGGCTGTTCTGAATTTTATTACCAATTATGTTTCCAGGGACAAAGTTTCTTTCCTCGAAGTAGGGAACTATTCTGTTAAATATATGAAGTACGATTGGACAATTAACGACGGTTCGTAGTCTGTTAGCCGCGAACTGTGAATTATGAAATGTTGAAAGGAAAAATAACAAATGGCTAAAAAATCGAACCAAAGCAATCCCCACCTTGATACGAACAAGTACCT
>CAZWME010000806.1:0-2839 GCA_964634515.1 uncultured Pirellulales bacterium
ATACGACAACTCGTGGAAATGTCTTCCGAGTGATCAATGTATTCACTCAGATATTTCAGAGAGTTGAACTCTTCATTGATTGCTTTTCTCGCATATGACATTCCAATCAGCTGTATAAGCGCCCGCAGACCAAACTGGTTCACAGCATCATCAATAGTATTGACCTCATTAGCTGTTCCGTAGTAAGGACGCGCCACTTGCAAAAGCTCAGCACTAAGATCCGGATCGCTCTTAATCAAGCGAAGCAGTTCTTTGTTTTCTTCGGCAGGCTTAACGGCAATTGTCAAAAGCTTATCAATATTATGGGGAAAAAGCGGTAGCCTGTCGACAAGATTTGTTATCTTGCTAGCCAATTCCCCCTTTCTTGTCTTTCCGCTCATTGTATCCCCTTTCAAGAATATCCTCTAAATCCATCCATCATAATCGTACATTGCCCGGCCAAGCAATCAAGAAGAAAATAATATCATTTTTCCTTGTATTTCTTTATTTTAGTCCCTCATCCTCACTGAAAACAACCATTGCCAGCCTCGGTACTCAATTATTTTGCACGATAGCGGTCTGCTTGTAAGTATGTAAACCAACAAACATGGACTTTCTGTTCGGATGTAAACGACCCGTCAAATCTTAGTGTCCAAGAGTCGGCTTTGCCTTACTGTCTATAAGAAGCTCCTCTGACGGTGCTTTCCAAACCCAACACAAAGATTTATCCGTTCGAATCCAATCTCTTTCCTGCAACCGCTGTTCGGTAGAATAAAGGCGTTGTTCGTTATCTGCATGACGATATTCGAAGAGGGCTGCTACACGGAAATTCTCTTTCTTTTGATAACTTGATGGTAAAGCATAGAAAAGCAAGCTGGCAGACGGACTGGAGCGTTTTACACTTAAAGAAATTGTCCGCCCGCTCTTGGTTAAGATTGTATCAGCATAGACAGGAACCAGACCATCATTAGCTTTAGCCGGCTCGATTGCATAAAACGGTATCGATTCGACAGTATCCCATTTGTCGGCCTTTTCCACCTCGTCGCGCAGTAAGTAGTTCTTTCGACCTTGCCTGTCCCGTACCTGATAGACCGCAACCGGCAGAGCAAGACGGGAATCATCAAGATTCAATTGGTACATGATTTGGTTGTAGTCATAACGGGGCGTTGCATTCTCAGCAGAACCGGAAAATGTGTGCGTATAAGTACCCTCGAAAAAAATAACTCTGCCGCCGTCCCTGTCGAAATAGGGATGTTGCTTTGGGTTATAGAAGGAGTATTTATTATGCGTTACAATCTTTCTGGCATAAGCCCACGGCCCGACAGGGCTGTCGGCCTCGGCATACCAGACCTCACCCAGATAAGAAGGTTCACCGAATTGCTGCACTGTTATCATGACCCATCTGTTCCGGTAGTTATTGAAATAAACACTGCCGCCATGAGGAGATATTCTTTTGACGGACTCAATGTCGTACAGATAAACGTCTTTCTTTTCTTCTTTCAGCGCCTTGATTAAAGAAGCCTTTGTTAAAGTCCCGCCGTCAATAAGCTCTCCAGTACGAATCCATCGACATGGATTTTCATTCTTAGCTATGTTCAATGGTTGTGAATTTTCTTCACTGGATATTTTTAGCCCAAGAGATGTCAATACTTCGTAACGATTCGGATCGAGGATGTCATCCCATTTGGCCCTGACACGCATACGAACAGCCAGAGGAAATTGTGTTCCAAAATAGTAGTATTCTTTGCCATTAACACTCACACGAAAAGCATGCCCGGAATTGGAATACGGCAAAAAATCAGCACTGGAACGGACAATCGGTTCAAACGATTGCGTTGCATCGTTGAAAACCACCAACCCTCGCTCATAAGCTTCCCCAAGACTTTTCATACGAGCATATTTGGCAACCATCCTCTGATAGCCTTCGTTATCTTTGACAGTCAACAATCCATCAAGCCAGATCATTCCCGGTTCTTTAAAAGGGCAAATCGGCCGGCTGAATCCGTTCTTAGCAACATAATATTCAAGGTTAACACCTATAGCGGGATCAAGCCCTCCATGTTCCGGAAGATTTGAGACCGCCCCGGCCGTGCTAAAGTGGCCCAGCGGATAGGAGGGTCTATTTGTATCACCCCACAACCAGAAAAGCCTATCCCGATAAATACAACTATACACCGAATCCTGCCCTGTTACCTGTCCATTGAGAACAGGATTTTGTAATGGGACAGGATGCCCCGTAAGAACACTGTCACGGTATATCCCCTGACCTGTGAGACGATAAAGTCGCTCGGCAATATTGATACGGTTGATTTTGATAACTGCGCTGCCTCCGCGTATTGTCTTGAGTCTTTTTCCATGAAAACCAAAGCCATCTTTTGGAAATTCATAACCATGACTTTCAACAAAGAAAAAGACATCCCTGTCCATCAAACCCGGTTCATAAAATGCTGCAATTCCATTGCTGTCTGTAAAGTAACGGATGTTATTGGTAGTGCGTAATTCAACCAAGGGCACACCTCGTCCGGTTTGTCGGTCCACCACCTGAATCTTGAAATATTTGCACGATGAATCTTCAGAGGCAGACGGCCATTGCTCAAGGGGCTTAATTGAGCATGAGCTAATGAAAACCACCAGTAATATCATCAAATAATTCTTTGTTTGATTTTTCTGCATTGTGCCCATCTCCACAAATCTCTTTACTCTCATGCCATAACACCTCAGCCAACAGAAACTATGCAACCAGAGCCTCTCAACGCCTGGTCTTTTTGTCGGCATCGGGATTACTATTGTCACGAAGAAACTCTTATAGACAGTATATTAGGCTCGAAGTGAAAAGCAAGAAAACAGATATACAATCTTC
>CAZWME010000807.1:0-2838 GCA_964634515.1 uncultured Pirellulales bacterium
CTCACTTGCTTTGGAGTTTACCCTCGGTGTGTGCTTACTTGCTTGCCTGCCGGGGGCCGGGGGCTTCGTGTTTAAGTGATTGTACGATGCTCATGCTGGCATACAGTGGAAATGCTAAATCCCCCATTTTTCTGAAATATCGAGTAATTTTCGATAAAAACCGCTAAAAAAAGTTAAAAACTTGTCCTTCGTAGCTGATTCCTTCGTAGAATCGCGAAGTAGCATCCAACCACAAACTTGCCCCGTTTTTCCTTATACCAAATACCAACGACTAAATAAGCCTCAACAGATCAGACGGCTTAATCCTTGGGGTAGAAATGGTGCGCGGCCTCTGAATTTGATGCGCATATCAAATGCCTTGGTAAGCTCAAGTGCCCCTGACAAAACAAGGGATCACTCAATCGACCGTTGACCAATCGTCGGTCAGTGAATTATCCTTCAGCCAGTCTTCCTCTAATATAGCCAAATCCAGATCATCGACTCGGCAGTCACCATTGAGGTCTCCGGGAAACGGCTCGTAATCTGGCAATGACTGGGCCGCCTCACAACCGTCGTTATACACGTTGATCGTGATATTGTCCGAACCGGTTTTTTCACCGTCCGAGGCATCCATCTGCAAGACATACTCGCCCACGGCTGACAGGGTAATACTCGTATCCTCGGCGCTCGGATCGGTAATCACCGCATCAGGATTATTGGGATCATCGGGTTCGCTGACCACCGTCCACTGTACTGTATAAGCTTTGCCATAAATGACGGTCGCGTCCAGACTCCCGAGCCTTACACCGTCAGCCAGCCAGGTAACAACGTCCTTACCTGCATCAACTTCCGGAGGCAGAATACCTGCAACAAAACTAAAAATAGGCCCGTAAATTGGATCATTGGGATCGCCGATATAAGTATCGATAGCCCAATAGTACTGCGTATTTGGTTGAGTTTGCACGACAACGGAAGACAAACTCTGGTTGCTGACAACCTGAATGGATGCCGGGTCGGTAAATTGCACAAGCTTGTTCAGATCATCCGTGAAGTAAACGTCAACCGGCACCGACTCACCGGGCGTACTTGGTTCTGGTAAAGTCCAGCTAAGCTCCACCGCGCCGGGTGCCGCGAATCCACCGTTAACCGGATTTGGATTAAGCTTGTGGACAGCCTTCAACGTGGTTTGGCCTTCATTCGTGACGTCATAATCCAACTCTGCCGTACCGTTCCCGCCATAGGCGGTAATCCAGCCGTTGTCGATGTATCCCTGAACGGCCGAGAGCGCATCGCCGGCTAATATCAGCGTCCCGCCTGTGATGTCCAATGTGCCGTTCATCGTCTCGCCATCGGCTCTCATGGTTAAATCGCCATTGATGATAATAGTTCCACCATCCAGATTCACTTCAGCCGTACTTGCAATCACCTCCGGAATCATGAAATCATCCGCAACGGTAATAGTACCGCCGGTCATATTGACGGTACCCGGATTGCCGCCTCCCACCTCGAAGTCTCGGGCAACACTTATGGAACCGCTGATCATATTAAGTGTCGCCGCCCCTTCGTTCTTGCCTAATAGCAGGTCATCGGCGCTAATCACAAGGGTTCCTCCATCCACAGTCAGGGCTCCCCCTTCTGAATATCCAACGTGCACCCTCCGAGCCACAGCTCCTTCGCTGCTGATAGTCGGGCCGGGGAGGCCATTTCTAATTTTGGCCCAGTGGGCATCAGTGGGGAACTCGGACCAGTTCTCCGGCGTGAACCAATTGTGGTCACCGGTGGCATCCGTCCAGGTCGCGTCTTGGGCCTGAACATAGCCTGCCAGAGATAAAGCCAGAACAAAGGCGATAAGGCAAATCAATCTTTTATACATGATACTTCTCTTTCAGAGAAAATCTAAAACAATCAACAATGGTTCTAATTGGGATTTCCCATATACAATTCGATGAAACACTCCTCAGGGCTTCAACCTACATAATAACGTAATTTCATCTAATTATCAACAATATTCTCACCGAATCAGCGATTTGTCTCAAAAAAAACACTAACAAACATTCCCCAAATCCCAGTTTTTGGGGAGTATTATACTGCAAGCATATTGTTGGAATTGATATGAAATTATGGTATTATTAGATTTGAAGCATGTAAAGGTGTTATTGTAAAGTGTAAACGGGAAATCTTGGTCAGCGTTGGAGGAGATTATCATGTGGCAAAATAAATCTTCACGAAAAGTGAGTATTCAGCTTGTAATTTTGGTTTCTACTGTAATGATATCTACCTGCACTAAGGGAGCGGTGACTTTCTCCGATGCAGTTTTTAATACCTCTGATTGGCAACTGACGATTGAACAAGGCGGTAATGGTGGCAGCGTGTCTTTCTCCCAGGAATCCACTGGAGGGAATCCAGATGAGCATTTGCGAATTACGGTTACGGTGAATGCCGCTCCACCTTATAGCATTGTCTGTGGAGCCTTCTTCAATACCGGCGCTATTTACTTCCCACAAACACAGGGAGAAATTGTGTCTCTTGAATATAGTGAAGATTCGATTATGTTTAAAGGCTTTGGTGGCGGGCAGAGTACTGGCCTTGCACTTCGCCAAAATGGCGTCCTATACTATGCATACTATCCTGGCGGTGGATTGTTTAATGCTAATCAGAGTTCATGGACACCTCATAGTTTCACGTCATTTCAAGCTGAAAACTTTGGTCACTGGCAATATCCAAATGTGCATCCTGATTTTTCATCAGAAGGCAGCCCTATTGAGTTTGGCTTTTACCGATGTAACTCAACGCCAAGTTTTAGCTATAGTAGAATAACTGGCATCGATAATTGGTCTGTTACCATTCATAATAAACAAC
>CAZWME010000808.1:0-2837 GCA_964634515.1 uncultured Pirellulales bacterium
CGGAAATGTGGAGCTGGTTGATTCGAGTGCGGCCGCCACGGGATTGATTGTTTATGATTTACTAAAGTACGCCGGCTGGCAGATAACTGAGGCAATCGCCGAAGCCCTCTTCGTAACAGTGGCTACAGACACCGGCTGGTTCCAGTTCAGCAATACCGACAGCAGGGTCCACCGGGTCTGTTCCGAGCTGATTGACGCCGGAGCAAAACCAATTGAAATATATCACAATTTGTACCAGAATTTCTCATATTCCCGTTTCAAGCTTACCGTCGCCATGCTCAACACACTCCAGTTGCATCTTGACGGACGCTTCGCAACCCAGCAAATATCGCTGCGGGATTTCGAACAAACCGGAGCCACACACAAGGACACGGAGAATTTAATCAATGAATGCCGGCGGATCAGCACAGTTAAGACAGCGGCCTTATTGGTGGAATTGGATGATGGACGAGTCAGGTGCTCCCTGCGAAGCACGGGGGGCATTGATGTCAGCGAAATCGCGGCTAAATTCGGCGGAGGCGGTCATAAAATGGCGGCGGGGACTTTTCTGCCCGGCCCGCTGGAAGAGGCAAAAAAAACCATTCTCAACGAAGTGACTGAAAAAATCGAATCCTTAAGCTGTAAATAAATTTCATTTTGGCGGAATGTACTGCGGAATCTTGCCGGCTTCGTTTTTACGAAATGCCTCTTTCAAAATAGCCCGCCCCTCTTCGCTGTTGGCTTCGACCCATTCTTTGTCTTTGACCCTGCGGATTAGCCTGCCTTTCGTAAAGATTTCCGCACCCCTGACTCTCAAATCCATAGGCCCGATACTGCTCTTATCTACGTTCGGGTCGATCGTTTCCAGAAATCCGATATAAGTATCTGTGGTATTTGGATCGTTGCTGTAAGTAAATACGTATGCCCTGACTCCCGCCGGCTCTCCATTTGCAAGAGGGCCGGAAGGTGCCTCAATAGGCGGCAACGGACCCTTTTTTACGATAAAAAGCCTTCTGTACTTCAGGTCGTAGAACCATTCTTTCTCGGAAGTATCGACTTGCTCTACTTTTTCGGGAAGTGTAAGCCGCACTAAAAAAACCATCACCCCAACCACCAGGAGCACACTGGCGGTGATAATTATTTTGGGGCTCCGTTTAAGCCAGTCCCGTATGGCCAACCGTTCCCACCATCCTTTAATCTCGTATTTCAGATATCCAAAATCAGGCATCTTAAAATCCATCCGGATGTACTACAAAAACCCGCAAAAGAATAAGACTATTTTAAGGTCGTCTAACAAAATATACAAATAATTTCAACGGTCAACTCTTAATCTCTTAATCGTTTGTTAGCCACTGGTAACAAAACTCTGCTAAATCCCGCAGGTTAATTTTATTATCGTCGATCAAATCAGCCGTTAATAGATCTCCAATTACGAACCATTCATCGGCTAAGATGCTATAGTCACTGAAATTAACAAATCCATCACCGTTCAAATCCGCCGAGCCGACCATCTGTCCAGTTCGGCCGAATACGCCGTAGCCTGAGCCATCCTGCCCGTAACTCTGCCATGCCGTAACAAATTTCCGCCCCTGGCCCATTGCAACGGCCGGCCGCTTCTGGTCGGCCTCGATATAGGTATTGACCTGAAACTCCTCGCCGATAGCTTCGCCAGTATTGTCATAACGCTGGGCGAAAATTTCTCTCTCATTGATATCAGGGTCAATTTTACAGTCCCATACAACAATAAACTGCCGGCGATTATTCATCGCGACCTTCGGGTTCTGCTGCGGCCCTTCAATATTTGTATTGACAACAAACTGTTCGCCTATTGCCGTACCATCCGCCTCAAACATTTGTGCGTGAATATCATCCAGGCCGGCCAGTTCCGGGTCTCCGTCCCAGACCACTACAAATCCCCCTTGCCTGCTCATTGAAATCGATGGTTGCGTAACCGAGCTGAATCTGATTGTACTTACCTCGAAAGGCACTGCCCTGGCTGAGCCATCGGCGTTATATAACCGTCCCATTATCGAATTGCTGCTTTTATCCTGCATCCAGACAACGGCAAAATTACCTTCGACATCCATTGCCGCCTCCGGATAACGCCCGTCTGAGGGCCCATCGTTGACGACAAATTCGGACCCAATCCTCAGGCTGTTGCTGTCAAACAACTGAGAGCAAATTGCCTTTTTGTCCTCTTGGGGAACATTAGTACTTTCCCAGACTATTACAAAGCTGCCTGTATTATTCATAGCTGCTCTCGGACAAAGCTGCTTATCGTTAGTGTTGGTGTTAACTTGGAACTCACTGCCGACGGGCAGGCCTTTAGGGTCGAACCGCCTTGCAAAAATATCCTCTTTGTCCTCCTCGACCATCCCCGGTCCCTGCCATACAACTACAAAATGACCGGCCGTATCCATTGCGACCGATGGCTCTTTTTGGTTACCGCCGCTCGTAGTATTGACTTGAAATTCCTCACCTAAAGGTCTGCAATTTGGGTCGAATCGCTTTCCAAAAATGCCGTTCGAGCTGCCGTCCTGAAGATAGCTGTTCCAGACCACGACAAAATTTCCTGCTCCGTCCATAGCTATAGCAGGATTTTCCTGCTTATTAGTCGTATGTTTATTGACCTGAAATTCAGCCCGGCAGACAATTGCTGTTACTAAAGTGATTACAACAGCCGCTAAATAATTTCGTTTGGGTACCATTTTTTTTCCTCTCATTTATCAAGCTGATTGCATTTTAGCTTTTTAGCTCCTGCTGTCCAGAAAAAAATCAGAAAACAGGCTATAAATTGGTTTGAATTGGGTTTGATTGGGTTTGTTTTTTTGGCCCATATCCGCATTTTCTTCATAAGC
>CAZWME010000809.1:0-2836 GCA_964634515.1 uncultured Pirellulales bacterium
GACATTTTCAATCATCTCCTGCTCTTCTTCGTCGAGCACGCCTTCGGTTCTGTGCTGTTCGAGGCCGGTAATAAATTCTTCCTGCTTTTCTTCATGTTCCTCTTCGGGAGTTGTTTCAGGAACTCCGGCCAGGCGGCGTATGAAAGCTTCGTATAATCTAAAGATAAATAGGACAGGGGCGGCGGCGGCGGCAAAAACGTTTAACATTGTGAACGTCCGGCTGAGGATTTTTTCGCCGGCGTATTTGGCCCATGCCTGCGGAACAGCCAGGCTAAATACTGAAAATACCGCCATTGCGATAATAAACGTAAGCAGATAGCCGGTTATGGTTGCCGGGAGTTCCGCCGACGTTTGTGGAGAAATGAATATCGATACCAACAGAAGTAATATACATACGTTGAGGATGAGGCGGTAGAAAAAGCACGTTAAAATCAGCTCTTCGGACTTTTCCGCCAATTGTTCGGCGAGCTGTTCCGGATTTTTCTTTTTGTTTAGCGCCCTGAACGCTTCCTGCAATTTGGCGTGCGAGAATATGCGCAGCGCGAAGGCATTGATGGAAAAGAACAATGTTCCGCCCGCGAGAAAACAAATCAACAATACAGTCCAGCCGGTGTAACCCACTTCTTTGTGTTCCTTTCAATTAATTACATTGTGCAAATCGTAAAGGTAAAACAAACGTGCCCTATAACGATCCGGTTATTCGGATAAGCTCTTATTATATACCAAACCGTACCCAAGTTGTTGTAAAATATTGTCTTCCATATCATGCATTTTCTTTGCACGGCTGTCTGTGGAGTCGTCGAAACCGAGGTTGTGGAGCAGGGCATGCGTTATGTAGAGTGCCAGCTCGGCCTGGCTCGAATGGCCTCGCAGATTCGCCTGCCTGAGAGCCATTTCGCCGTTTACAACCAGCTCGAACAGTTTGGGCGACTGCGGCCCCTGAGTGTCCGACAGGTCGAAACTCAGGCAGTCGGTAGTCGATTTGCGATTGAGAAACCTGCTGTTTAATTTGTGGATTTCGGCGTCATCAACAATTGCAATACTAACCGTTGCTTTCGAGAGCCCAAAGCGATCGAAGACGGCCTTGACCAATTTTTTGACTTTGGACGGACGAGCATCTATGCCGGCGAAATTATTAGCGATTTGAACGACTATTTCCTGGTCTTTTTTAGGGGAGGCCATGATTGTTAATTGCTTTGTTACTTTAACTTCCCGGCATGAGACTTCACCTCTTCCTGCTCATCCGGCGGTTTGGGATATGCGATTCGACCGTGATGATGCGCCGTGAGGGTTTTTGATATACTTGCCTCTATCTTGCTCAATTCCCGCAGAGACAGGTCGCATTCGTCGAACTGGCCGTCCTGCAGGCGCCTCATAGACATAGTATGCACTACGGCTTCGACTTTCGTGGGTGTCACTTCGGGCAAACTTCTTACTGCTCCCTCTATCGTATCTGCCAGCATTACGATGGCGGCTTCTTTGGAGCGTGGTTTCGGGCCCGGATATCTGAATTCACTCTCGGCAGGCTCGTCGATTGCTTTTCCTTTCGAGTTTTTAATCGTTAATTTTTTTGCCTCGTGGTAAAAGTGTTCGATTAAAGTAGTGCCGTGGTGTGTTTCGATAAATTGTCTGAGCACGTTTGGCAGGTTGTATTCTCTGGCCATTTCTATTCCGTCTTTAACGTGGCCGACGATGATCAACTGGCTCATTGTAGGCGAGAGCTCTTTATGACGACTTGCGGAGCCGAATTCATTTTCAATAAAATAGGTTGCCTTGTTGATTTTTCCGATGTCATGGTAGTAGGCGCCGACCCTGCACAAAAGCCCGTTTCGGTTGATTGCCTCGGCGGCGGCCTCGGCGATGGAGCCTATCAAAAGGCTGTGACTGAACGTGCCGGGAGCTTCCATGGCAAGTTTTTTCAATAAGGGCTGATTCGCATCGCTATAGTCCAGAAGAGTCATGCTTGTCGCTATATGGAAGATTTTTTCGATCAGCGGAAGTAAACTCTGTATGAGCAGACCGACAAGGAAAGTAGCACCGGCGTGATAGCCTGCGTTACTGAAGACTTCGGACAGTTCCGCGAGGGTCAGTTTTTCGGGCAACAAGTCCAGACAGGTCAGGGAGCCCGCCGTCAGAAAAACAATTGCCGCCGACAGAGCGCTGACCTGGAGCAGCTTCATTCTTGTACGGATTTCCCTCAAAGAAAAACAGCACGTAACGGCACCGGCAATCATCGTTAAAAACAGGTTGATACCCGTCAGTTGATATTGTTCGAATGTTCCTGTGGCAAAACAGCCGAGCAGGCAGTAGAACATAATCATGCCTATCGCAAAGCGCTGGTTATATGCGATTGTCAGGATAATGGCTGCGGTTACCGCGCTGCCGGTGGCACCTGAGGTATTTTTGAACAACAATGCGACAACTTTGGTAGTTATCAGCAGCAGGGTATATAAACCAACAATCGCCAGCGCTCTGGCGTGGTTAATTATTATTCGCTTTTGGTAGTGGTGAATGTAGAAGGCGATGGCAAGACAGATTAGTAATACAATTATGGTTGTAAATATCAGGTCGAAGTAATGTACCTGCTGTATCAACTCAAAAGTTAAAATTGGGATACAGAGCAGGACGAAAAGCAGCCACAGCAGAATCGAGATTAAAGAATCGGTGTTAAGCAGGCTGCTTATTCGTGTAAAACGGTCGTCAGAAATATTTTTGCGGACCTGAATTCGACGAGGACTTATTTTCTTCCAAAACGGCATCTATTTATCCCATATAAAACGAAGTAATACTTAGAGCACCTAAAAAAATGACTCTGCATTCAAACGGCTTATTTCGC